>CATJHO010000131.1 GCA_949740535.1 uncultured Lachnospiraceae bacterium | reverse complement strand
TCCCATTTCGTCAATAATTCATCCAGAATCTCCCCATTCGTTTTAGAAGTATTATGTAAGAGAACCACAGCTCCGGGATGAATCCGGGGAATCAGCTTGGAGAAGGCTTCTTCGTGGCTTGGCTGCTGATCCTGATACCAGTCTACGTAGGCCAGGCTCCAGAAAAAGGTTTTGTATCCCAGCTCCTGGGCCATTTTCAGGTTGCTCTCACTGTAAATACCCTGGGGAGGACGGTAGAATTTGGCCATAGGCTGGCCCGTGGTCTGTTCATAGAGCGCCTCCAGATCGGAAAGTTCTTTCTGGAAAGCGGCTTTATCTCCGATCTTGGACATATCCGGATGATGGTAGGTGTGATTGCCTACCGTGTGGCCTTCTTCAATCATCCGTTTTACCAAATCAGGGCTGGTTTCCATGTAATTTCCTACAATAAAAAAGGCGGCCGCAGCATGATGCTTCTTCAGAGCATCCAGAATGGCAGGGGTATTTCCATTTTCAAAGCCGCAGTCAAAGGTCAGGTAAATCTTCTTTTCTTCGGTTTCTTCCATATAATAAGCGTCAAAATTTTTTAGGTAAGAAGCGTCAGCATTGGCAATGGGGGCTTTTCCCTCCTCCTGAAAGCTTAAACCCCAGTTTCCCACGGCACGGCCGGAGGCAGGAAGGAGCCCGCTGGCATCCAAAGCGTGGGCGATTTCACGGCCGCCAAAGTAGGATAAAGTGAACAGCAGAATGATTCCGATAATTTTTTTGAAATTTCTGTCCAATTTCAGCATCCTTATTTTTTTGTTTTTCATAATATATTAGAAAACAGGAAAAATCAGACGTGTTTTTTAAAATTCAGAAAAAATAGAAATTATTAAGAAATTAAATGAAAAATGGAGTAAAAAAATAGAAGGAAATGGAGTTGGTGGAAAAATTAGGGAAAAAGTTCTACAAAATACCGGTTGTAAAATAAGAATGGATAAAGATAATTGTAAAAAATAAATGAAAAAAGTATAAAAAGCACTTTACAATTATGCAATGTTATGATACTATGTAAAAAATGGAGCAAAACTCCATAAATTGAGAAACTGGAGCGCATGAAGGTTTTTAGAAAGGAGGGAATGAATGTTAGGTATTGTTGTGTGTACACATTCGGATTTCGCCCAGGGTATCCGCAATGCATTGGAGATGATTGTGGGTGAGCAGGAGAATTTCGATGTGGTCTGCTTCCGGGAGGGAGAAGACATGCTGGAGCTGAGTGAGCGGATCAAGGCTGTTACAGACAAGTATGAGAAGGCAGGAGAGAAGTACGTGGTTTGTGCCGATTTGTTTGGAGCAACGCCGTTCAATGCTTCGGCTGCGGCTCTGGCGGCTTTTGATACGAGCGTGGTTACAGGTGTGAATCTTCCTCTGCTGCTGCAGCTTGCTACAGAACGGGAATTCTGTGAGGATTATGATGAATTCCTGGAGAGTGCCCTGTCAGGTGCCAAGGATAACATGAAAGTTGTCAGGATGAAAGACATGTTTAGTGAATGAGAAAGGGAGTGAAAGAATGATTGCTTTAGTGCGTTGTGATGATCGTTTGATTCATGGACAGTGTATGACGGTAATTGTAAAAGCTTATGACATTAAAGAAATCATTGTAGTGGATGAATTTACCGCTACCAATGCGATTTTGAAGACAGTCTTTAAGACAGCAGTTCCCCCCAGTATGAAGGCGGATGTATTTACTGTACCGGATGCCCTTCCGAAGATCAAAGAAGCTCTGACTAATGATGTAAGAACCATGGTATTGATGAAGAGCCCCATTGTCTTTGTAGAACTTTTGAAGGCCATGGAAGAACTTCCAAAGGAATTGAACGTAGGTCCCATGACTAAGCGGAAAGGTTCCGTTGCGGTACATCCTGCTATTAATCTGATTGCAGAGGAGGCAGAAGCGGTGAAGGAAGCTGTTTCCATGGGTGCGCATGTATTCTTCAGTCAGGTTCCAGAGCAGGGACGGATTGAGTGGGATGAGGTAAAAGACAAATTTTAAAAGGAGGGTATTATGAGTATATTTCAAGCTTTATTACTGGCATTGTTTGGTTGGATGAGCTCCATCTATTCTCCCGTACTGATGGGTGGTCTTGGCGGATGGTATACCTTGGGCAGACCGCTGGTATCCGGTATGGTGATTGGTATTATTTTAGGTGATGTACAGACCGGTATTATTATGGGCGCGGCGATTCAGATGCTTTATATCGGACTGGTTACTCCCGGAGGTGCGATGCCTGCGGATGTAAACTTTGCCTCTTGGATTGGAATTCCTCTGGCTATGGTATCAGGAGCAGGAACCGAGTTCGCATTGGCGCTGGCAGTTCCTCTTTCCACTCTGGGTGTATTTGCTGTATACGGTCTTTGTGCGATCAACCTGTTCTTTGTACATAAGCAGGACGCTTACGTTGAGAAGGGTGAGTTTGATAAGGCAGCCCGCATTCCGATTGTAGGCCAGATTACCAATATTGTACTGCGTTTCTTCCCGATTTTGATTATCAATTATTTCGGGGCAGATCTGGTAACAAAACTGGTAGAAATTATGCCTGTATGGCTGACCGATATTCTGCAGATCTTTGCAAACATGCTGCCGCTGGTAGGATTTATGCTGCTGATGCGTACGCTGGTTAAGAAGGATCTGGATTTGATTTACTTTGTACTTGGATTTGTTTTGGTTTCTGTTGCAAACTTAGGGATGATCCCGATTGTAATCGTAGCTCTGGTAATTGCATATCTGAAGTACCAGACAACTGAAAAGGAGGCCTGAATATGAGTGAAGAAAAAAGAGTATTAGATAAAAAAACAGTACGTAAGGCCTATCTGGACTGGATGTTCTGGAACCTGTCCGTACAGAACTTTGAGCGTATGGAGGGACCGGCTATTGTAAAGATGCTGGCGGATGTACGTGAAGAATTATATCCGGGAGATAAGGAAGCGCAGAAAGAGATGCTGGAGCGCCACGCGATTTTCTTTAACACAGAGCCTTTTCTCGGAAGTATCGTTCCTGGTATTGTACTTGGTATGGAGCATGAGATGGCACAGGGCGGAGACGTTCAGCCAGAGTTCATCAACTCCATTAAGACGGCCCTTATGGGACCCTTCGCCGGAATCGGCGACTCCCTTCTTCCCGGAACCCTGTGTCCGATTCTTTTGAGTATCGCACTGGGCCTCTGTAAGAACGGCGAAATTATTGGACCCTTATTCTATATTATTGTTTTCCTGGCAGCTATGATTCCGCTTACCTGGTTCCTGTTCTCCTATGGAGTAAAAGCAGGTGCCAATGCGGCTGAGATGGTACTGGCAGGCGGCCTGAAGGATAAGGTTACCAAGGCGGCTGAGACTGTAGGTCTGATTGTTGTAGGTGCGGTAACAGCGTCTTATACCCATGTGAACATCGGTCTTGTGTACACCAGCGGTGAACTGTCCATCGATATTGCAGCGATTTTGAATTCTCTGCTGCCGGGACTGTCCGTATTGATTATGTCTATGATTTCTTATGTGTTGATGGTTAAGAAAAAATGGACGGTAAATAAGATGATGCTGTTCTTCCTTATTGTTGCTGTTGTGGGGTACTTTACAACCATCTTGACTGTATAATATAAGCAGCAGACAATTAGGAGGAGGGAATTCATGCATAAAACAGTAGAAAAGCTTTTAAACGGAGTGGTAATCTCCTGTCAGGCATATGAAGATACTCCTCTGTACGGTTCAAACTATATGGCAGCTATGGCGCAGTGCGCGCAGATGGGCGGAGCGGACGGCCTGCGGGCCTGCTGGCCTCAGGATATCAAGGCAGTGAAAGCAGCCTGCAGTATCCCGGTTATTGGCATTAATAAGAAGTTTGGAGACGGAGATCCTCTGGATGAAATCTTTATTACGCCGACCTTTGAGCTGGCCAAAGAAGTGATTGATGCAGGCTGTGATATTCTGGCTTTGGATTGTACCATTCGTGAGTGCCGTCCCTTTGGGGAGCTGGAGCTTCTGCTCCGGCAAATCAAAGAGGCTTATCCGGATATGCCCATTATGGCGGATCTTGCAACTTTAGAGGAAGCCGTAAAGGCAGAAGAGACCGGCTGTGTGGATATTATTTCCACTACCCTTGCAGGGTATACAAGGAATACCTGCGGGACCAAGACAGAAGGTCCGGATGTTGAACTGGTGAAAGAGATCAAGAAGGCCTGTTCCCTTCCAGTGAATGCAGAGGGACGTATCTGGGAACTGCATGATCTGGAATTGGTTCTGGAGGCAGGGGCAGATATGGTTTCCATTGGAAGCGCGGTCAGCCGTCCCCATCTGATTACGGAACGGTTTGTAAATTGTAACAAGAAGCATAAGCAGTAAACAGCGGATTGGAGCTGCGGCGGGCACAGGGAGCTTTTGCCGCAGCTCTTTTCTATACAAAGACAGACAAGGAAGCTGGCTGCTGTACAGCAGAGGAACGTTATGGATAGAACATTACGGGTTAAATTGGAAAAAGAAGAATATCTGGAATATTTAAGCCATCAGCTGATGCACTCGAAAAAAATGCGGGGTTCCCGCTGGTTTCTGCTTACCAGTGTTCCTGCGGTGCTGGTGACTGGCATGCTGTTATTAAAAAGTGGAAGTATATTATTTTATACCAGTGTCATTGCCCTGACAGCTTTCTGGATTCTCTACGGGGCAGGAACAGTGTGGAAAAATTACGTCCGCCGTAAAACAGAGCGCTATTACTGGCCGAAACTGAATATTCAGGAATTTAAAGAAATCCGTTATCACTTTGCGCCCCAAGGGATAGAGTACCGTGAAGACAGCGGAAAGATTGAAGTTCCCTATTCAGAAATTCAGACACTGGTACCTGTTGAAAAAATATTTGTTCTTTATCATAAAAAGGGAGTGATCCTGCTTCCCTATCGCATTTTTAAGGATGAGGAAGACATGAAGGGATTTTTGAAGGGATATGAACAAAATCGAAGAGGGGCAGAATAAGAAAAACTGCCCCTCCCTGGAATTACCCGGCTGTAATATATGTGACCGTGTATCCCTCTTCCAGATAAAAAACCTGAAGCTCCGGCAGATGAAGCTGGAGATAATCTGCCATACTTCGAATGCCGGCGATCTCACAGCAGGAATGATTCACTACTATCAGGGGCAGATCGTTGTCAAGGGCATACTGGGCCTGATAATAATTGGAGATTCCGTCATCGGCTACAATACAGGCGTCGCAGGGCTGCTCGTCCAGCATTTTAAAAATGTCCGTTGCCGCGCCGGTTCCCATACCCAGCTCTGTCACTTTCTTTTCTGTATTTCCAAATATATAGACACCATTCTCGCCGTCAGGTTTTAAACAGGCGGCCACATGTCCGGCCAGCTGCCGCACGGTCATCTCAGGAATCCGGGCATGTTGTATATAAGAAGGTACTTTCCGTGTAAAATCAAAACCCAGCCGTTTGGCCCACACATCGCCCACGCCGAATTCCGGCATCATGTCCCAGCCGTCATGGCAGCGGTAGAGGGCGATCCCCTGCTCCATAAGCCGTGCCATTTTCCGCCGCGCACTTAAAAGTGCCAGCCGCTTGGGAGCGGTGGTGGTGTGGTAAAAAGGATTCTCATGGGTTATGATAAACTGGACGCCTTGTTCTATGGCCTGATCGACTGCCTGATTTGTGGCAGTCCAGCAGACGCCGACGCGGGTGACATCCTGCTCCTCCCGGCCGCAGAACAGTATATCCCGTGTTTCATTGGGATTCATCCAGTAAGCATCTTTAGATAAAAATTCAATGATATTCTTGATTTTCATTAATAGAAATCCGCCTTTCTGAAAAGTTGAAACCAGAGCGCTGATCTCATTTTAACAAAATTTAGAAAAAAGTATAGGGATAATGAGAAATTTTTTGTTTATTTTGAAACAAAGTGATATAATCCATACATACAAATACAGCAAAGGGGCCCGGATATGAAGACGAGAGAACTGATCGAAGAAAACTATATGACTTTGACGAAGACGGAAAAAGAGATCGCCAATTTTCTGCTGCGGGATCAGGATTATGTGTCTCTGAATATGACATTGCAGGAGATGTCCAAGGAACTTGGATTGGGGGAAGCAAGCATCATCCGCTTCTGCCGTAAAATGGGATTTCGAGGTTTCCGGGATTTAAAGGTGTCTATGGCAATTGAAAATGCTCAGGGAGAGGACACCGATGGGGAAAATGAGTTAGATAATGGAGAAGCAATGGAACATATGGTGCGCGTGCTTCGGAGCACCAACGACGGGATAGACAGACGCAGACTGGAGCAGGCGGTACAGATGATGGAGGAGAAGGGACAGATTTTCTTTTACGGTGTAGGCAGCAGCGGGCTTGCAGCGGAGATTGCGGAGATACGGCTTCTGCGTGAGGGCAAGCGTTGCAAAGCCGTGCGGGAGACGCATCTTCAGACGATTCAGGCGGCAGTTATGGGGGAGAATGATCTGGTAATTGGGATTTCCATTTCGGGAAGCACTGTGGACCTGTTTCAGGCGCTGAAGCTGGCAAAGGATAACGGGTGCAGGCTGATCGCCATTACCAACCATGAGAATTCGTCCATTGCCAAGCTGGCCGACTGTGTGCTTCTGACCCACGCGCCAGAGAGTCCGGTGACAGGCGGAACCTTTGTCACAATCGTATCGCAGCTTTATGTTTTGGACGTGCTTTTTTCCTGCTATACATCCAGGAACTGGAAGAAAGTACATGGCTACCGGGAGAAGGTTGCTATTTCCATTAATGAGAAGCTGGAAGAGTAAAATTTTATAAATACCGTGAGCCGTCTTTTACAGGACGGCTCATTTTCATAACAAGAAATAAGATCTACCAGTTGAAAAATATCGATTTTTGTTCTATATTATTACTAATAGCCATTTTTAGAAGGGATGATGGAGAATGAAATTAGATATTGCAGTTATTCCGGGAGATGGAATCGGACCGGAAATTGTAAGAGAAGCAAGAAATGTGCTGGATGCAGCAGGGGAGCGTTTCGGTCATGAGATAGTATATACAGAACTGTTGATGGGCGGAGCTTCCATTGATGTACATGGAGTGCCGCTGATAGATGAGACCATAGAGACAGCCAAAGGAAAGGATGCCGTTCTGATGGGGTCCATTGGCGGTGATGCGGCTGTTTCTCCCTGGTATCAGCTGCCGCCGGATCGGAGGCCGGAGGCGGGGCTGCTGAAGCTTCGTAAGTCTCTGGGACTTTTTGCCAATTTAAGGCCGGCAGTTCTTTACCAGGAACTGAAAGGCGCCTGTCCGCTGCGGGATGAAATCATCAAAGACGGCTTTGATATGATGATTATGCGGGAGCTCACCGGCGGACTTTACTTTGGAGAGCGCAGGACCGAGGAGCTCGATGGCGTCCTGACGGCAGTGGACACTCTTACATACAATGTGGAGGAGATCCGCCGCATTGCAAAGCGGGCGTTTGATATCGCAGGAAAGCGGCGGAAGAAGGTCTGCAGTGTGGATAAGGCCAATGTGCTGGATTCTTCCAGACTTTGGAGAAAGGTTGTGGAGGAGGTTGCGGCAGATTACCCGAAGATAGAGCTTTCTCATATGCTGGTGGATAACTGTGCCATGCAGCTGGTGAAGGATCCGGGGCAGTTTGACGTGATTCTTACGGAGAATATGTTTGGAGATATTCTTTCTGACGAGGCAAGCATGGTGACTGGTTCTATCGGAATGCTCGCAAGCGCCAGCCTGAACGATACCAGGTTCGGACTTTATGAGCCAAGCCACGGATCCGCGCCGGATATTGCAGGGCAGGATCTGGCCAATCCCATTGCAACGATCCTCTCTGCATCCATGATGCTGCGTTTTACCTTTGACCTGGACAAGGAAGCGGACGCCATCGACGCAGCAGTGCAGCAGGTGCTGAGGGAAGGTTACCGGACCGGAGACATCATGTCCGAGGGCTGTACGAAGACGGGCACGGCAGAGATGGGCAGCTTGATTGCAGAGCATGTAAGAGGAAAGTAAAAAGCGGAACTGGAATAAAAACAGCAGAGCCCGTAGAATGACCCAGAAGAATTTACGGACGGTAAATACCGGCCGGAAATACTTCTTTACCAGGGTCAGGCGAAGGGGACTGCGGAACTGGAATAGGAGGAATTTACGGATGAAAAGCGATGCAGTAACAAAGGGAATGCAGCAGGCGCCCCACAGAAGCTTATTTAATGCCCTGGGTCTTACACAGGAAGAACTGGATCGGCCTCTGGTAGGGATTGTCAGCTCTCACAATGAGATTGTACCGGGACATATGAATCTGGATAAAATTGTGGAGGCAGTGAAGATCGGTGTGGCTATGGGCGGAGGAACCCCCATCGTGTTCCCGGCCATTGCAGTCTGCGACGGAATTGCCATGGGACATGTAGGGATGAAGTATTCTCTGGTAACCAGGGATTTGATTGCCGACTCGACAGAGTGTATGGCTCTGGCGCATCAGTTTGATGCTCTGGTGATGGTGCCTAACTGTGACAAGAATGTGCCGGGACTTCTGATGGCGGCAGCCAGAATCAATGTTCCCACCGTATTTGTCAGCGGCGGCCCTATGCTGGCCGGTCATGTGAAGGGCCAGAAGCGCAGTCTTTCCAGTATGTTCGAGGCAGTGGGCGCTTATGCTGCAGGCACAATGACAGCAGAAGATGTGCAGGAATTTGAGGAGAAAACCTGTCCTACCTGTGGTTCCTGCTCTGGCATGTACACAGCCAACAGTATGAACTGCCTTACGGAAGCTCTGGGCATGGGATTAAAGGGAAATGGAACCATTCCGGCTGTTTACTCAGAGCGTATCAAGCTGGCTAAGCATGCAGGTATGCAGGTGATGGAACTGCTGCGCCGGAATATCCGGCCCAGAGATATTATGACAGAGAAGGCATTTATGAATGCCTTAACCGTAGATATGGCTCTTGGATGTTCCACCAACAGTATGCTCCACCTGCCGGCCATTGCCCATGAGGCTGGCGTAGATCTGAACATGGAAGCAGCCAACGAGATGAGCGCCAGGACACCGAATCTCTGCCATCTGGCACCGGCAGGCCCCACTTACATGGAGGATCTGAACGAGGCCGGCGGCGTCTATGCAGTGATGAATGAATTGAATAAGAAGGAGCTTCTCTATACAGACTTGATTACAGCGACTGGAAAGACGGTGGGTGAAAATATTGCTGACTGTAAAAACCGGAATCCTGAGGTTATCCGGCCCATTGACAATCCCTACAGTGAGATTGGCGGAATCGCCGTATTGAAGGGCAATCTGGCCCCGGATACAGCCGTGGTGAAGCGGTCTGCTGTGGTGCCGGAGATGATGACCCACGAGGGACCGGCAAGAGTCTTTGACTGTGAAGAGGATGCCATTGATGCAATTAAGGGCGGAAAAATTGTGGCAGGAGATGTGGTAGTGATCCGCTACGAAGGTCCCAAGGGCGGTCCGGGTATGCGGGAAATGCTCAATCCTACCTCCGCCATTGCGGGCATGGGACTGGGTGCCTGCGTAGCGCTGATTACGGACGGACGCTTCAGCGGAGCTTCCAGGGGAGCATCCATCGGACATGTGTCCCCGGAGGCGGCTGTGGGCGGTCCCATTGCGCTGGTGGAAGAGGGAGACCGGATCCGCATTGATATTCCGGGCAATCGTCTGGAGGTTCTGGTGTCCGATGAGGAGCTGGCACAGAGAAAGGCCAAATGGCAGCCAAGAGAGCCCAGAGTGACTACAGGTTATCTGGCCCGCTACGCGAAAATGGTAACCTCCGGCAACCGGGGAGCAGTTCTGGAAATTAAATAAGCAGGAGAAGCTTTCCCTGCCGGTACCGGATTATAAGAATATAGGAAGAACGGAGAAAAAGCATGCAGTTGACAGGATCTGAGATCATTATAGAGTGCCTGAAGGAACAGGGAGTCGATACCGTGTTCGGCTATCCGGGAGGCGCAATTTTAAATGTATACGATGAATTATACAAACACAGCAGTGAAATACGGCATATTTTAACCTCCCATGAACAGGGAGCGTCCCACGCGGCAGATGGTTATTCCAGAGCTACTGGAAAAACGGGCGTGTGTATGGCAACCTCAGGGCCGGGAGCGACAAATCTGGTGACGGGTATTGCGACCGCATACATGGATTCCATTCCCATGATTGCCATTACAGCCAATGTGGGAAAGCCTCTGCTTGGCAGGGATTCCTTTCAGGAGGTTGACATTGCGGGAATTACCATGCCCATTACCAAGCATAATTTCATTATTAAGGATGTGGAAGAGCTTGCCCCGGCCATCCGCAGGGCCTTCCGGATCGCCAGGAGCGGGCGTCCTGGTCCTGTGCTCATTGATGTGACTAAGGATGTGACGGCCAATAAGACGGAGTATGCGTATCAGAAGCCCCAGGAGCCGGAGCGGATCACGGACAGCATTCGGGAAGAGGATATGGATCAGGCGGCGGCCATGATTGCCAAGGCAAAACGTCCCTTTATCTTTGTGGGCGGGGGCGCTATACTGTCCGGCGCTTCGAAAGAAGTGGCCGAACTGGCCCGGAAGATCCAGGCTCCGGTCTGTGATTCTCTCATGGGAAAGGGAGCATTTCCAGGGGACGATCCTTTGTATACCGGTATGCTGGGTATGCATGGAACCAAGACATCCAATTACGGAGTGACTCAGTGCGATCTGCTGATCACCATCGGCGCCAGATTCAGTGACCGGGTGACCGGTGACGCGACCCGTTTTGCACGGAAAGCGAGAATTCTGCAGATTGATGTGGATCCGGCTGAAATCAATAAAAATGTAATTGTAGATGCAAGTATTATCGGAGATGTGAAGGAAGTTCTGACAAGACTGCTTCCCCGGATTGAGCATAAGGAGCATCCGGAGTGGCTCAAGCAGCTGGAAGAACTGAAAGGGAAGTATCCTTTAAAATATGAAAAGAACCGTTTGACAGGTCCTTTTGTTGTGGAAGAGCTGTACCGGGTGACGAAGGGAGACGCTGTTATTACTACAGAGGTAGGCCAGAATCAGATGTGGGCGGCGCAATTCTACAAATATAAAGAGCCCAGAACCTTCCTGACTTCCGGCGGTCTGGGAACCATGGGCTATGGCCTGGGAGCTTCCATTGGAGCGAAGCTTGGATGTCCGGATAAAATTGTAGTCAATGTGGCCGGGGACGGCTGTTTCCGTATGAACATGAATGAGATTGCCACAGCGGCACGTTTCAATGTTCCCATCATTCAACTGGTATTGAATAACCATGTATTGGGCATGGTACATCAGTGGCAGACGTTATTCTACAATCAGCATTATTCCGCCACCATTTTAAATGATCAGGTGGATTTCGTGAAGCTGGCAGAAGCTCTGGGGGCCGTGGGCATGCGTGTAACGAAGAAGGAGGAAGTTGCCCCGGCGCTTGAGAAAGCCATATCTCTGGGGCGTCCGGTGGTGATTGACTGTATCATTGATGCGGATGACAAGGTATTTCCTATGGTTGCGGCAGGTGCGCCCATTGAAGAAGTGTTTGATGCGGAGGACTTGAACAGCTCCAAATCATAAACAAATCCCGGCCGGGGATGGCCGGGGCCTTCCTGTGTGAATGATGGAGGAAAGCTGTCTGTCCAGTACATGAAGGAGATCGTTAGTCATGTGGAAGCGGATGAAATGGTGCATATGGATCCTGTCAGGGGCTCTGGTTGTATACACGGGGGCTGCTGTGTACTTTATGGATCATTTTTTCTTCGGAACTTACATCAACCATGTGAATGTGGAGTATTTGACGGTTCAGGAGGTCAATGACCTGGTTCTGAATCAGGCCCAGGAGTATAGACTGGTATTAAGGGGCAGGGAAGACAAATGTGAAGAGCTGGATCCCAAGGAGCTGGGTGTATCTTATTATGAGACAGACGCAGTCTGGCAGGCGAAGCGGATGCAGAATGGCTTTCTCTGGCCCAGAATGTTCTGGCAGAGAGATTCCTGCCTGCTGACAGTGGGAACGGAATTTGATGAAGAACGGCTTTTGGCGGCAGTTCAGGAGCTGGAGCTGGTCAGAACAGGAAAACCGCCCCGAAACGCCTGGGTGGAAATGACGAAGAGGGATATGAGATTCACAGGGAAGAGCCGGGAAGCAGACTGCGGACTGCAGATCTGAAAGAACAGATTAAGGGAGCTGTATCCAGTCAGCTTCCAGAGCTTAATCTGGAAACGGCAGGGTGCTATCAGGCGCCGGGGATCACCACAGAGTCAGAGAAAATTCAGGATCTCACCAGACAGCTGGATCAGTGGCTGGAAGCGGAGATTACGTATGAATTCGGGCCGGAGACTGAGGTGGTGGACCGGGAGCAGATCAGCAGTTTTATTCATCTGGACGGCTATGAGGCTTCCCTGGATGAAGAAGCGGTGACAGCCTGGGTGCAGGAGCTGGCGGGAAACCGGGATACCTATAAGAAGGAGCGGAGCTTTAAGAGTACCCTCCGGGGAGTGATCAAGGTCAAAGGCGGGAATTACGGCTGGCTGCTGAATCAGGAGGAGGAGAGCCAGGCACTGCTGGCCCATATTGAACAGGGAGAAAAAATCCACAAGGAACCGGCCTATACCGAACGGGGAAAGGTCTGGAGCAGTAATTATGATATCGGAGATACTTATATTGAGGTAGATATGGGCGCCCAGCACATGTGGTTTTATAAGGACGGACAGCTGATAGTGGATACGGATGTGGTCACCGGAAACATGAGCCGGAGAAGCGGTACGCCGGCCATGGTGGCATCCATTCAGTACAAAGCAAGGAATGCCGTGCTCCGGGGCAGGGATTATGAGACACCGGTGAGCTACTGGATGCCCTTCTATCGAAATTATGGAATTCACGATGCCAACTGGCGTGCCAGATTTGGCGGAGATATTTATCTCACCGGAGGCTCCCATGGCTGCGTGAATACGCCGCCTGCCAAGATGAAAATTCTGTTTGAAGAGGCAGAGCGGGGGACGCCGGTGGTTCTGTATTATTGAAAGTTTGGTACCAGTGTTGCTTTAACAGTACTTCCTGGGGCTGTTTAAAAGAGGATTGGCCGGGAGTGCTGCATGAATAACAGGAGGATGAAAAAATGAGTCGTGTTTACAATTTTTCCGCGGGACCGGCAGTTCTGCCGGAGGAGGTGCTGCAGGAAGCTGCATCCGAGATGCTGGATTATCAGGGAACGGGAATGTCTGTTATGGAGATGTCCCACCGTTCCAAGGTTTTTGAGGGAATTTTAAATGAGGCGGAGCAGGATCTGCGGAATCTGATGCAGATTCCGGATAACTATAAGGTTCTGTTTCTTCAGGGCGGCGCCCATCTGCAGTTTGCAATGATTCCCATGAATCTGATGAAGAACCGCGTGGCGGATTATATTGTCACCGGACAGTGGGCCAAAAAGGCATTTAACGAAGCAGCCATTTACGGAAAGGCCAATAAGATTGCGTCTTCTGAGGATGAGACCTTTTCTTACATTCCTGACTGCTCAGATCTGCCTGTCAGCCCGGATGCAGATTATGTATACATCTGTGAAAATAACACCATCTATGGGACGAAATTCCATACCCTTCCCAATACCAAGGGAAAGATACTGGTTTCCGACGTGTCCTCCTGCTTTCTGTCAGAGCCGGTGGATGTAACCAGGTACGGCCTGCTTTATGGCGGCGTGCAGAAGAACATTGGTCCGGCAGGTATGGTGATTGCGGTGGTTCGGGAGGATCTGATTACAGAGGATACGCTGCCGGGAACTCCATCCTATATGAAATATAAGATTCATGCAGATGCAGGTTCCCTCTATAACACACCCAACGCTTACTGCATCTATATGTGCGGCAAAGTTTTCAAATGGCTGAAGAAAATGGGCGGTCTGGAGGCTGTGAAGGTCCGCAATGAGGAAAAAGCCAAGATTCTCTATGATTTTCTGGATGAGAGCAATATGTTTAAGGGAACGGTCCGCAGGGAAGACCGCTCACTTATGAATGTGCCCTTTGTGACAGGCAGTGCCGAGCTGGACGACACCTTTGTGAAAGCAGCTGCCAAGGCAGGATTGGTGAATCTGAAAGGGCACCGCAGTGTAGGCGGTATGCGTGCCAGCATTTACAATGCCATGCCTGTGGAGGGCGTGAAAGCCCTGGTGGAGTTTATGAAAAAATTTGAGGAGGAGCAGCATGTATAAGTACAAATGTTTAAATCCCATAGCAAAATTCGGCCTGGATCATTTTACAAGAGAGTATAAAGAAGTAGAGGAAATCGAGGAGGCAGATGCTCTGCTGGTCCGCAGCGCGGCCATGCATGATATGGATCTGCCGGATAATCTTTACGCCATTGCCCGTGCAGGAGCAGGGGTCAACAACATTCCCATGGGAAAATGTGCAGAGCAGGGAATCGTGGTGTTCAATACGCCGGGAGCCAATGCCAACGGTGTGAAGGAGCTGGTGCTGGCGGGACTTCTGCTGGCCTCCAGGGATATCATCGGCGGCGTGAACTGGGTACAGTCCGAGCGGCAGAACGAGGAGATCGCCCAGCTGGCGGAAAAGCAGAAGAAACAGTTTGCAGGCCATGAGATTCAGGGGAAGAAACTGGGAATCATTGGTCTGGGTGCCATAGGCGTGCAGGTAGCCAATTCTGCTATTCATCTGGGAATGGAGGTTTTGGGCTACGATCCTTATATTTCCGTGGAGGCGGCCTGGAATCTGTCCCGGAATATCCGTCATATCACCAATGTAGATGATATTTACCGGGAGTGTGATTACATTACCATTCATGTACCGCTCCTGGACAGCACGAAGAAGATGATCAATGAAATGGCGATTGAAAAAATGAAAGACGGCGTGGTGGTCCTGAATTTTGCCAGGGATCTGCTGGTAGATGAAGATGCTATGGTGCTGGCCCTGAAACAGGGAAAGGTGAAGCGTTATGTGACAGATTTCCCCAATACCAATATAGCGGGAGCCAAAGGGACCATTGTGATTCCTCATCTGGGAGCCTCCACGGAAGAGGCGGAGGAGAACTGTGCCCGTATGGCTGTGAAGGAGCTGCGCTGCTATCTGGAGCATGGCAATATCAGTAATTCTGTGAATTATCCCAGCTGTGATATGGGCGTACCGGCTTATCCGGCACGTGTGGCCATCTGCCATAAGAATATCAAGCATATGCTCAGTCAGTTTACCAATCTGATGGGAGAGGAAAACCACAATATTGCCAATATGACCAACAAGAGCCGGGGGGATTACGCCTACTCCATGTTTGATTTGGAGAGCCAGGCCAGCCCGGAGCTGCTCCGCAAGCTGGAAGCCATTGAAGGCGTGCTGAAAGTGCGGGTGATCTGCTGATGGCCGTGATACGGCCCTTCCGGGGAATACGTCCGGCCAGGGGGAAGGAAGCAGAGGTGGCGGCGCTTCCCTATGATGTATACAGCCGGGAGGAGGCAGAGAAAGCGGTGGCGGGGCGTCCTTTGTCTTTTCTTCGGATTGACCGTGCGGAAACGCAGCTGTCCGAAGATGTGGATACCTGTGATCCAAAAGTATATGAAAAGGCCAGAGAGCTTCTTGAGGAGATGCAGAGCCGGGGGGATTTTGTACAGGATGAGGAGGCTTCCTGTTATCTGTATGAGCTGACCATGAACGGCCGCAGCCAGACAGGAATTGTGGCCTGTGCTTCCATTGACGACTATCTGGAAGGCCGTATCAAAAAGCATGAAAATACAAGGCGGGAAAAGGAAGAGGATCGGTTCTGCCACGTGGATGTTTGTGATACCCAGACAGGTCCTATTTTCCTGGCATACCGCAGCCGGCCGGATTTGAAAGTGTTGATGGAGGAAGAGAAAAAGGGAGAACCTCTCTTTTCTTTTGTGTCAGAGGACGGCATCGGACACAGAGGCTGGAAGATCTGTGATATGGAGCGGATCCGGAAGATTCAGAATGCTTTTGCGCAAATGGACGCTGTTTATATTGCAGACGGGCACCATAGAGCGGCCTCCGCGGTCCGGGCAGGGCAGAAGCGCCGGAAGGAACATCCGGATTATACAGGAGAAGAGGAATTTAATTATTTTCTGTCGGTACTGTTTCCGGATGATGAATTGATGATTATGGATTATAACCGGGTAGTCCGGGATCTGAACGGACTGTCCCCGGAGGCGTTTTTAAAACGGACAGAAGAGGTATTTACCGTGGAGAAGCTTGCAGGTCCGGCCCATCCGGGGAAAAAGGGAGAGATTACTTTATTTCTTTTTGGACAGTGGTATCTTCTGTCTCTTCGCGAGAAGTATGTCAGTGACGATCCGGTGGAAGGTCTGGATGTATCCATCCTTCAGCGGGAACTGCTGCAGCCGGTTCTGGGGATCGGTGATCCCAGAACGGATAAGCGCATTGATTTCGTAGGCGGAATCCGGGGGCTGGAGGAGCTGGAACGCCGGGTACATACAGATATGCAGGCGGCATTTGCCATGTATCCTACTTCGATTGGGGAGTTGTTTGCTGTGGCAGACGCAGGGCTTTTAATGCCGCCCAAGTCCACATGGTTTGAGCCAAAGCTGAGAAGCGGACTGTTTCTCCATAAACTTTCCTGATTTTTCTGGATGTTTCATGGATGAAGTTCTAAGTTTTATTACAAAAACAAGTTAGTTTTCGGCATAATCTCTATGGAATTAACGGATGCTCCAGAATCTGTAAGTATTATCCCGAAAAACAGAAAGAACCCTGCCTGAAAAGTAATGAATATGGAGAATTTTCGTTCCTGCGTTGAATTTACAGAGAAAACAGAGTATAATAAACGTCGGTGTAAATAGTGAAATTTTTTTGATTGCCATAAGGGAGGATAATCATGAGTGCTAAGAAAGCAACAGAAGCGCCAAAGAAAACAGCACCCGCAAAAGTAAGCGAGCCGGCGAAGACAGCTGTGGAAGAGCCTGTAAAGGAGACCGCAGTAAAGGCAGAGGAGGCTCCTGCAAAGAAGGTGGAGACACCAAAGAAAACTGCACCAAAGACTACGACTAAGACAAATACTAGAACAGCAAAGACAGAAAAGACGGCCGTAAGCCAGAATGTATATATTCAGTTTGCAGGAAAAGAAGTCCGGACGGAAGAGATTGTTGAGCAGGTAAAAGCTGCATGGACCGCGGAGGGACACCGGGCATCTTCAATCAAGAGCTTAGAGGTCTATGTAAAGCCGGAAGATATGGCTGCTTATTATGTGGTGAATGGTAAGACAACCGGGAAGGTTGAGCTGTAAAAAGTGAATCCGGGGAACGTCGTAAGATTGGACAGAAGTCTGATTTTATGGCGTTTTTTGTATTATGGGATGTTGCGTCCTATGATATAAAATGTTCTGCAGGGATCGAGGGGATTCCTGGTATAGGAACTTTCAAAAATAGGATTTAGAATAATTCTGCTGGCTTTTCCTGACATACAGATTTACGGTCAGGGAAAGGAAAATGATGGCTGAGAATATTTTTGGAGGTAAACTATGGAAGGACAAAAGATGTATGGTTACATGAGAGTATCCACCAGAGAGCAGAATGAGGCTCGGCAGAGGGTGGCGCTGGTTGAAGCAGGGGTGCCGGAGAAACAGATTTATATGGACAAGCTTTCTGGCAAGGATTTCGAGCGTCCGGAGTATAAAAGGCTGCTTCGGAAACTGGATGATAACTCTGTTTTATATGTAAAATCAATTGACCGTCTGGGGAGAAATTATGTGGACCTCAATGAGCAGTGGCGGGTGATTACAAAAGAGAAGCGGGCGGATATTGTGGTGATTGATATGCCCATTCTGGATACCAGACTGGATAAAAATCTTATGGGTACATTTATCAGTGATATTGTGCTGGCTCTTTTAAGCTATGTGGCTGAGAGTGAACGGATTAATATCCGGCAGAGACAGGAGGAGGGGATCCGGGCAGCGAAAAAACGGGGTGTGCAGTTTGGGAGGCCTGCAAAACCTCTGCCGGAGAATTTCTATGAGATTTATGAGAGATGGAGCTCTGGCGAAATCGTTGGGAAGCAGGCGGCAGAACTCTGTAATATGCCATTGTCAACGTTTTATAAACGGGCAGGGGAGTGGAAGGTGCTGAATGTAAGTAAGAAATAAGCGGTCTGATTAGGAAGGCTTTTGGGCTTATAGAGTAAGAAAAATGGAACGATCCGGGGAACGATAAAATAAATAAGCATACAGTCTTGACCAAGGATCTGCACTTGTGCTACTATAACAATAATGTGTTTACCATCACGATAAGTGGTCGGCACACGAGCGCTTTGAAGCAGAAAATTAGGAGGAAATGATATGAATTTACTTGCAACAGCAGCTGGCGGCGGCATGGGCCTGGAGGTTATTCTCCTTTATGTGGTACTGATCGGCGCAATGATGTACTTTATGGCAATCCGGCCCCAGAAAAAGGAACAGAAGCGGGTCAACGCCATGCTTTCCACTATGGAAGTAGGCGATGTGGTAGTGACGACCAGTGGATTTTACGGAGTTCTGATTGATATTACGGAGGACGACGTGATTGTAGAGTTTGGCAGTAATCGGAACTGCAGAATTCCCATGAAAAAAGCAGCAATAGCAGAGGTGGAGAAGAGCGATGAGTAAGAAACCGACAGTATTGATGATTTTGGACGGCTATGGACTGAATGAGAGGGTGGACGGCAACGCGGTGGCTGAGGCCAGGACACCGGTGATGGATAAGCTGATGGCAGAGTGTCCCTTTGTGAAGGGGAACGCAAGCGGGCTGGCCGTAGGACTTCCTGACGGACAGATGGGCAACTCTGAGGTAGGCCATCTGAATATGGGCGCAGGACGCATTGTATACCAGGAGCTGACCCGGATTACCAAGGAGATCGAGGACGGCGTATTTTTTGAAAATGAAGCCCTGGTGAAGGCAGTGGAGAATGCCAAGGCGAATGATTCTGCCCTTCATATGTACGGTCTTGTGTCTGACGGCGGCGTACACAGCCACAATACCCATATTTACGGCCTGCTGGAGCTTGCGAAGCGCCACGGCCTGAAGAAGGTTTATGTACACTGCTTTCTGGACGGCAGAGATACTCCGCCTGCTTCCGGCAAGGATTATGTGCAGGAGCTGGTGGATAAGATGGCAGAGATCGGTGTGGGCGAGGTGGCTTCCGTTATGGGGCGTTACTATGCCATGGACCGTGACAACCGCTGGGATCGGGTGGAGATGGCCTACAAAGCGCTTACAAAGGGCGAGGGCGTGGAAGCTGCAGACGGCGTCAGCGCCATAGCGGCATCCTATGAGCAGGGTGTCAACGATGAGTTTGTAGTTCCGGCTGTGGTCATGAAGGATGGAAAGCCTCTGGCAGTAATTCAGGATGGAGATTCTGTTATCTTCTATAATTTCCGGCCGGACCGGGCAAGAGAGATTACCAGAGCATTCTGCGATGATGAATTTACAGGCTTCCCAAGAGAGAAGAAGCTTGATCTTACCTATGTATGCTTTACGGAATACGATGTAACCATTCCCAATAAGCTGACAGCTTTCCACAAGGTAGAGCTTCATAATACATTTGGAGAGTATCTGGCAGCTCACGGCAAGACCCAGGCCCGTATTGCCGAGACCGAAAAGTATGCACATGTAACCTTCTTCTTTAACGGCGGGGTGGAAGAGCCAAACGAGGGTGAGGACCGGATTCTGGTGAAGTCCCCTAAGGTTGCCACTTACGATCTTCAGCCGGAGATGAGCGCTTACGGTGTCTGCGATAAGCTGACAGAGGCCGTCAGGTCTCAGAAATATGATGTGATTATCATTAACTTTGCCAACCCGGATATGGTAGGGCATACGGGAATCGAGGCGGCGGCTGTCAAGGCTGTGGAGGCTGTGGATGCGTGTGTGGGCAAGGCTGTGGAAGCAGTTAAAGAAGTGGGCGGACAGATGTTTATCTGCGCAGACCACGGCAATGCAGAGCAGCTGGTAGACTACGGTACGGGGGCGCCCTTTACAGCGCATACCACCAATCCGGTGCCGTTTATTCTGGTAAATGCAGATCCCGCTTACAAGCTGCGCGAAGGCGGCTGTCTGGCAGATATCATTCCCACGCTGATTGAGCTCATGGGTATGGAACAGCCGGCAGAGATGACTGGTAAGTCGCTGCTGGTGAAATAAGAATAGGATATCGAATCCTCTTCCAGGGATGTACTCTTTTTCTGGAAGAGGATTTTTTTGCGCCCGAAGAGCTAAACAATCGCTAAACAATTCTTTACAAGTTCATAGTTTTGTGATATCTTGAGGTAAAGAAGGTGAGAAGATGCTTCAAAGAAAAACTCTTTACGATATGATGGCGGCTGCGATACGGATTGTTTTGGAAAATACAGATGACAAATTTATCAGAAGATTTTTTACTATATCAAGTAAGAAGAGAAAAGAACTGGATGATTCTTTGGAGTATTGGTTTCCGGAATTTATAAAAGCGGGAAACTCTCTGCCGGTTTCCAATCCTAATACGATTTCTGAATCAATGGTTGAAAGACTGGAGTCTTTTACTGAAATGTGTCTGAAAAATAAAGACATGCTTCTGCTGGCTGAATTTTTAAATAAACTGGATGGCGGTCTGGCTTTCTGCGTCTGGAATTATACTGCAGATAATGAGGAAATCTTTGGCTTAAATGATAATTGGGAGGAACAGGGGGTACAGCTTCTTCCTAAGTGTTACTGTAGCTGGGAGCACAGGAATAAAGCAAAAAATTCCAGTTATAATTTGAATAATCTGTTGAATCATTTTTATTTTATAGATACAAAAGAATTTTATAGAAAAACTGGTTTTGATGTCAGCCATATTTTTATGAATGACTTATTATGGAAGACTGCTGTGGAGCGGAAGACTCTCCGGGTGGGGCTGACACCCCTGTATGACAAAGCCCGGCTGTCTCTTGCCTATGAAGAGAAAGAACGCTGTGTATTTCAGGTGGAATCTGTTTCGGATTTGACAGTGCGTAAAGAGAATGCCCTGGCTGTTCTGGAAAGGGCAAAAGAAAAAGAAGTAGATATTTTGTGCTATCCGGAGATGCTGGGCAGTCCAGAGATTTTAAATGCTTTGCAGGAGCGGTCAAATAAAGCAGTGGTATTGGATGGAACCGGTGAGGTGCTTTGTGTGCAGGACAAGCAGTATCCCTATTCGTTTTTATATAACGATCAGGAATATGAGGAGGATATTGAGGGAAGTCAGAAAGTATGTCTGCTGCACTGCAATGGAATCGGACGGATTGCTGTAGCGATATGTAAAGATGCGTTGATTCGTGATTATGTTTATCAGGCATTGAATAATCTCAGAGTATCTCTGCTGATTATTCCATCTTTTTCAACCGGCTTCTTTGATTTTGAAACGAATTTAGAAACATGTAAAGCCTATGACTGTAATGTGGTATGGATAAATGCATGTTCCGCGAAGAAAATGTTGGAGAAGGAAGAGCTTGGAATGCTGGGATATGTTTTAAAAACAGGGAAGTTAAGCACAATAAAGAATGGATTCTGGCCTTACTGGGAAAAAAGCTGTCCGAAATCTAAAGAAGAAACATGCGGTGGCTGTCTGTACATACAGGAGATGTATATGGAGTGTCATAATTTTTAATTACGATATTTCCGTTTTATGGTGCATATATTAATACAAAAATGGAGGGAAATGTATGTTGGACAAGAAAACGTATGAGTATTTTCAGAGCAGGCTGAAGGAAGGCCTGCAGGAAAAAGAGGTACGGCAGCTCAGTGATGAGTGGCTGAAGAGGTCTGTCCAAAGCTATCTGCAGGGGAATTATAAGCAGATGCAGGAGGATTTGGACAAGGGGAACCGCTTTCAACGGATGCTGAAAAAGGCAGTGAAGGATCCTGTTTCTTATGTGGTGGGAATTTTTTCCGGCACTGTGTATGCGATGGAACTGCTGACAGGTTTTTCAAGGCAGAGAATGGGGGTTTTTGGTGAAACAGCCGTTCTGTTTAAAAAGGCCAATGTGGGAGATATAGCAGAGTATCTTTACAAGAATCCAAATGCTCAGCATAAGACCATAAGTGCGGAGCTTGGGCTGAATAAGGGATATCTTTCACAGCTTCTGCGGGAGATGGAGCGGACAGGCTGTGTGGAACGCTATGCTGCCGGAAGGATGAGTTTTTATTCTCTTACGCTGTATGGCCAGGAATTTGTAAAAAGAGAGAAACTTCGGAAATCGCTGACGAATCCCGTCAGAGTCATGTCCACGAGAACGGAGCTTTTAGAAGAAAAGTATTCCGCTTTTGTAGTTTCTCCTCTTGAAAGGAGGCAGAAGCGTCAAAAATATGAGCCGGAAATCAAAAGTATTTACCTAATGAAAAATGCTTCCCAAATAAGCGGAGAATGGGGTGAAATGATTGCAAAATGTTAAGAGTATTTTGGCTGATTTGGATGCAAATTATCCGGAATGGAAGCAGGAACTTAAGAAGAACAACGATTTTACAACCTATGAGGATGAGGTGCTGGGGCATCGGATGCTGGACCTGGTATTTGCATTCAGAAGAGTATGTAAAGAAAGGGAATCCTGTGACCTTGACATTTTTATGGAATGGATTGATGATGCAGACACAGTTGCAGCTCTGCAGAATAAGGTAGAAGTGGTTCTGATTTATTATAAAACATTCCGTCCTCTTCGAGAAGTTCTTTCAAAGGATCCAAAGGCGGTAAAAGATCTGCTGGAAGATGCTTTTTACCATTTTGTACTGCGTCTGGATCCCGGAATTAACCGGCGCTGTAAAGGGCGGATTGATGAGAGTGAAAATGTAGTAGAGGAAATTCTTCTGGCGCTTGATAATCTCACAGATTATTATGTAAAGCGTCTTTACGTACAGGAAGCCGTGGAAAAGGATTTTGAGGATGAAACGGGATTATCCAGGGAGTGCTGCGAGCTTTACGGGAAGCTGTATGAGGAACATTTTTCAGAACTGAGATTGAATCTGATTTTGTATGGTTTGAATGAGTGCCAGACGCAGCTGCAGAAAATACAGGATTTTATGTAAGAGAATAGTATAGAACCTCCTTTTTATGCAAAGGATAAATAACGATCAAAAAACGTTGTAACTTTGCAGAAAAAGGAGGTTTTTTATGCATTTATTTTTACCTATCACAGATATTTATGCCAGAGAAATTCTGGATTCCAGAGGAAATCCTACCGTGGAGGCGGAGGTTACGGTAGAGGGAGGCATCACGGGACGGGCATCGGTGCCTTCGGGAGCCTCCACAGGCAAATTTGAGGCTGTGGAGCTGCGGGACGGCCAGTACCGCTATCTGGGGCTGGGTGTGGAAAAGGCAGTCCACAATGTAAATGTGAAGCTGACCGATGTGCTGATCGGGGAGAATGCTCTGCGGCAGTCTTATATTGATCATCTTTTGGTGGATGCGGACGGCACAGACAACAAGTCCAATCTGGGAGCCAATGCAACCTTAAGTGTTTCTATGGCTGTGGCTAAGGCGGCGGCAAAGTTTCTGGAGATTCCTCTGTACCAGTATCTGGGCGGTGTTCATGGGAAGCGCCTGCCGGTTCCTATGATGAATATTTTAAACGGCGGAAAGCATGCAGACAATACGGTGGATCTGCAGGAATTCATGATTATGCCGGTGGGCGCCTGCTCCTTTAAACAGGGTCTCCAGATGGGAGCGGAAATTTACTATAAGCTGAAGCTGCTTTTGAAAAAGCGGGGACTGTCCACCGCAGTGGGAGACGAGGGTGGATTTGCGCCGGATCTGGCGGATGCGGAAGAAGTGCTGGACTGCATTGTAGAAGCTGTCCGCATGGCAGAGTATGATCCGGGGACGCAGATTCAGATTGCCATTGATGCGGCCTCCAGTGAGCTTTATGACGAGAAGACCGGGAAATATGTATTTCCGGGAGAGAGCCGTATGAGAGGAGAAAAGGTTATGCGTTCTCCGGATGAGATGATTGATTATTATGAAAATCTGCTGAACCGCTACCCCATTGTTTCCATTGAGGACGGATTGATGGAAGAGGACTGGGATGGCTGGCAGATGCTGACCCGGCGGCTGGGACAACGGGTACAGCTGGTGGGAGATGACCTCTTTGTCACCAATGTAAAACGGCTGGGTATGGGAATTGAGAAGCGGGCCGGGAATTCTATTCTGGTGAAGGTGAATCAGATTGGTACGGTTTCGGAGGCCATGGATGCCATTGAGCTGGCTAAGGAGAACAGTTATACTACAGTGATTTCCCATCGATCCGGTGAGACGGAGGAAGACTTTATTGCGGATTTGGCAGTAGCGGTAAATGCGGGACAGATTAAGACCGGAGCGCCCTGCCGGATGGATCGGGTTGCCAAGTATAACCAGCTGCTGCGGATTGAGGAGGAGCTTGATCCGGTTGGGATGTATTATAATCCGTTTTATAAAAAAGAGTGAGAGACTGCACTTTTTGCTTATATTCTGGCATTTCTCAGTTTGAACAGTTTTGGAAAACTGCGTGCAGATACGATTTTCCAGAGCGGTACTGACTGGCTGAACTGATTTTGTAAAATGTCTTGATCATTCTGACAAACTATGGTAAACTAAATTTTGTTTGACCATAGGAGGTGCGATGATGGGTATTTTGAGAATTATTCTTACAATTATATTTGTTTTGGTTAGTATCGTTTTGACCGCGATTGTCTTGATGCAGGAGGGAAAATCAGCAGGATTGGGAGCCATTGCAGGCAGCAATTCTTTCTGGGAGCAGAACAAAGGGCGTTCTACAGAAGGGAAGCTGGTACTGCTTACGAAGATTTTGGCTGTGGCCTTTATTGTACTGGCGCTTTTGCTGAATATGAGTTTCTTTTAGAGAAAGCAGTTGATGAAGCACTCCCGGATTGGAAGCCGTGGAGTGCTTTTCTTTGCTTCGCTGGAAGGAGCATGAAATG
Source organism: uncultured Lachnospiraceae bacterium (assembly GCA_949740535.1). Taxonomy (GTDB): domain Bacteria; phylum Bacillota; class Clostridia; order Lachnospirales; family Lachnospiraceae; genus Laedolimicola. The sequence continues at coordinate 5,082 of CATJHO010000131.1, read as the reverse complement.
TACCAGGAACACTCGGTATGATACATGGAGAGAGGCATATGCGGCTGACGAGGAAAGTAATTATGTTAGATGGAGTATGAATGGAACGGAAAAATTTAGAAGAGAAAAAGAAAATTATATATGAATTTATCTGTCAGGAACGCTATGTGCCTATGAAGCAGAAAGAGCTGGCTGTTATCCTGCAGGTATCCAAAGAAAGCCGTCCGGATTTCGCCCGGCTTCTGGAGGAGCTTGTGGAAGAGGGGAAGCTTCAGCTTTCCAAACGGGGCCGTTACAGCAAGGCGGAGAGGAAAGTCCTTACAGGTATCTTTACCAGCCATGCCAAGGGTTTTGGGTTTGTGTCGGTGGAGGACTGGGAGGAGGATATCTACGTCAGTCCAGAGGATACGAAAGGCGCATTTCTGGGAGATACGGTTCAGGTGGCCTTAAAGGGCCGGGGGGAATCCGGAAAAAACCGGGAAGGTGTTATACTGCAGGTTCTGGCCCATGGAATCTCGGAGGTGGTGGGAACCTTTGAAAAGAGTAAAAGCTTTGGCTTCGTGGTTCCGGACAATCAGAGGATTACCAAGGATATTTTTATTCCATTGGAGCGCAGCCGGGAAGCTGTTACCGGCCAGAAGGTGGTCGCAGAGCTGACGGATTATGGAGCAGGAAGGAAGAATCCGGAGGGACGGGTAACGGAAATTCTGGGATTCAGCGGAGATCCGGGGACGGATATTCTGTCAGTGGTCCGGGCCTATGGACTTCCTATGGAATTCCCGGAGCGGGTGCTCAATCAGGCCAGGCGCAATGCAAAGCCGGTGTCTGAGGCGGACATGCAGGGGCGTATGGATCTGAGAAATGAGATCTGTGTGACCATTGACGGGGAGGATGCGAAGGATCTGGACGATGCCGTTTCGGTTCGGCGGGAGGGGGAGAATTATATTTTAAGCGTGCATATTGCGGATGTTTCCAATTATGTGCAGGAGAACAGCGCGCTGGATCGGGAAGCCTCTTTGCGGGGGACCAGTGTGTATCTGGTGGATCGCGTGATTCCTATGCTGCCTCATAGCCTTTCCAATGGTATCTGTTCTTTGAATGCTGGGGAGGATCGTCTGGCTTTAAGCTGTATTATGACGGTAGATCCCAAGGGGAAAATTGTGGATCATACCATAGCGGAGACGGTGATCCGGGTGACCAGGCGGATGACTTATACCAGTGTGAAGCGGATTTTGGAGGATAAGGATGAGGCGGAGCGCCGGGAATATGAAGCCTTGGTTCCTATGTTTGAAGAAATGGAAACGCTGGCCGGACTTCTTCGCCGGCGGAGACGGAAGCGGGGATCGATTGATTTTGATTTTCCGGAGACGAAGATTTTGCTGGATGAGAGGGGGACGCCAGCGGAGATTCGTCCCTATGAGCGCAATACGGCTACGAGGATGATAGAGGACTTTATGCTGGCGGCAAATGAGACTGTGGCGGCGGATTATTACTGGCAGGCCCAGCCTTTTGTGTACCGGATTCATGAAAAGCCGGACGCCAAGCGGCTCTATAAGCTGGTGCTTTTTTTGCGCAATTTTGGGTATTCTCTTCATACGGGTGGAGACGAGGTGCATCCGGGGGAGATTCAGAAGCTTCTTGACCGGTTAGAGGGCACGCCGGAGGAGGCGATGCTGAGCCGGCTGACGCTTCGGGCGATGCAGAAGGCGAAGTACGCGACGGATTGTATCGAGCATTTTGGCCTGGCGGCGGAGCAGTACTGCCATTTTACGTCTCCTATCCGGCGGTATCCGGATTTGCAGATTCATCGGATTATTAAGGAGAATCTGCGGGGGCGTCTGGTGAGCGGCCGGGTGGAGCATTATGAAGCGATTCTGCCGGAGGTGGCGAAGCATGCCAGTGACACGGAGCGGCGGGCTGACGAGGCGGAGCGGGAGACGGAGAAGCTTAAGAAGGTGGAGTTTATGGAGCAGCATATCGGGGAGGTTTTTGAAGGGGTGATTTCGGGGCTTACCCAGTATGGGCTTTATGTGGAGCTTAACAATACGGTGGAAGGTCTGGTTCATGTTAATTCCCTGGAGGATGATTTTTATGAGTATGCGGATGAGGCTTATGAGCTTCGGGGGCAGCATACGGGGCATGTGTATCGTCTGGGGCAGCGGGTGAAGGTTCGTGTGAAGGGGGCGGATCGATTGTGCAGGACGATTGATTTTACGCTGCTTGACGGGACTGTGGAATTGTGGGAGAGATGATAAGGAGAGTGGGAGATTATGAGTAAGGATGCGTTTAAATTGATTGCGAATAATAAGAAGGCTTACCATGATTATTTTATTGATGAGACTTATGAGGCCGGGATTTCCCTGGCGGGGACGGAGGTTAAGTCCATTCGGATGGGAAAGTGCAGTGTGAAGGAGTCTTTTATTAAGATGGAGAAGGGGGAGCTTTTTATTTATGGGATGCATATCAGTCCTTATGAGAAAGGGAATATTTTTAATAAGGACCCTTTGAGGGTGCGGAAGCTTTTGATGCATCGGTATGAGATTAATAAGATTGGGGGGAAGGTGACGGAGAAGGGGTATACGCTGGTGCCTCTTAAGGTGTATTTGAAAGGGAGTTTGGTGAAGGTGGAGATTGGGCTGGCGAGGGGGAAGAAGCTTTATGATAAGAGGCAGGATATTGCGAAGAAGGATCAGAGGAGGGAGGCGGAGAAGGAGTTTAAGGTGAAAAATCTCTATTAAGGACGGACGGGACAGCCGCAAGCGAAGCCCGCCGGCTTTTCCATATCCGTGTTCGGACGATTCACGTACAGGCTGTCTGCTCTGTACGGACATTGCTTTGAGGTCTTTGGTGTGGGTAAGGTCTCTTGCAATGTCCGTCCATATCAGACAGCCTGTGCGTGAATAGCCGGACACTGGGATATCGGAAAAGCCGGCGGGCTTCGCTTGCGGCTGTCCCTGACTTTGGGGGCGGATGGGGTGGGGATAGGTGATAGTTGGTTTGCTTTTTTGGGGGCGGGTGTGGGGGGAGTGGGGGTAAATGGTTTGCGGGGGTTATGGGGTTTTGGGGTGGATTTGGATTTCGGATATGGTGTTTTCTACTCCGTTGATTTGCAGTCTGACGTGGAGGGGGCCGTTTTTGAAGTCGGTTAAGGGGTATTCTAGGGGGGCGGGGAGGGTTGTTACGTTGATGGATTTTGCTGTGTCGTCCTGGACTAGCCATAAGATTAGGGTTGCGCCTTCTGGTATTGTGTCGCAGGAGATATTGGCGTAAAGCAGTTGGGTGTCGGCGTCTGTGATGGTCATGTTTTGTTCTTTGACAAAGCCTTGGGTGGCGCTTTTAAAGTCTAGTTTCCAAATGTTGTCCTGGTAGGTGTTGTAATTCATGCTGATGGCGCCTAGGTTCCATACGCGGTCGTTTGAGGTTATGTCTGTGTTGATACCGGTTCCGGTGGCTGCGCTGGCGATAAAGCTTGTTAGGCTAAGAAGCATGAGTACCATGCTGATGGCGCCGGCGATTATAAGGGGTAAGTGGTGGGTTTGGTGTTTTGTCATGATAGTTGGTTCCTCCTTTTTGATGGGTGTTCCGCAGTTTTCGCAATAGTTGGCTTTTATGGATATTTGATGTCTGCAAACCGGACAGGGTGTTTTGATTTCTGAACGGTGCAGGAAGTAAGTCAGCAGTCCGATGAAGGGGGTGGCTATAAAAACTATAATTGCCCATAGTGCGGGGTCGCCGCTTCGGGTTTTACAATCCTGATATACCCATGCCGCAAGGAATGCGGAGGTGCTTAGTGCAAAAAGGATAAAGGAGAGAAGCAGGATGGGAAGCGGCATGGAAAGACCGCTGAAACCGCCGCTCTTCAGATAATAAAGTCCAAAGCGTATAAAAATGAATAATAGGATAACTGGGATACCGATATAAAACGGGAGTTTGTTTTTGGTTGTATGGCTCATGTTAATACACCTCTTTTTTCTATGCGGATTGTGATTTCTTCTTTTATATTTGTCCTTTTTATGCCTGCTATGGTGAGTAATATGCCGGCTGCGGCAGCATAAATGCAGATACCGGCGGTAAAGTAAGACAGATAGATATTTTCTATTGTTATCAGAGCAAAAAGGGCAAGCAATGTAAATGTTATTAAATTTAAAATCATCGGTAAATACCAAAGGGATAATTTATGTGTGGCAGGCTGCCTGCGCAGGGCGGCTTCTTGCTGATATAGTGCTGCTTTGAGTTTGTTGTTTAGTTTTGGGTCCGGAACATCTGTTATTTTTATAGAAGACCGGATTAGTTCTTCGATTTCTATGTTGGAATGATTATCTTTCATAACCGGCGTCCTCCAATCTTTTTTTGATTAGGCTTCTTCCCTTGAATAATCGGCTTTTTACGGTGCCGGGGGGCTTTTTTATAATTGCCGCTATCTGCTCTATGGGACAATCGGAAAGGTAATATAATGTCAGCGGTACTTGAAATTTTTCCGGGAGAGTTTGAAGGATTTGACGGACTTCCGTAATTAATTCTTTTTGAAGATAGTCTTCTTCAATGCTTTCTTCGGAATGCAGGATTGTTTCTGTCTCGGCATCGAAATTGCCGCAGGGGGCAATTGTGTTTCGGCGCGCCTGTTTTCTTCTGTCGCTTTTCCATAGATTATGTGCAAGAGAGAAAAACAGGGCTTTCGGGTTTTTCTCCCAGTCAAGTGTCCGTTCTGTTTCCAATGCCTTTAGGAAGGTTTGCTGATATAAGTCCTCGGCATCTGCCTTGTCCGCGCAGAGTTTCAGGCAAAATCTGTATATATCCGTACCGAAATCGTCGATACATTTTTCTATTTCTCTTGCGTTCACTGTTTCACCTCCACTGCCTGTTCACCTTATATTCGCCGTGACTTTGTATGCGGTTCATTTTTTTCGAAAAAATATAAAAAAATGCCGGGAGCAAAAATGAGATATTCTCGCTCCCGGTAGTCATATTCAAACCTTAAGTAAAACGGATGTTAAGGGGCTTTCGGAAATGCGGCGCCGGATTTATCTGAAATAGTCTGCTTCAAGAGGGGGAATTACCTCCGGATTCTGTTTTAACCATGCCACGGCGCAGCTGCATAGAACG
>CATJHO010000130.1 GCA_949740535.1 uncultured Lachnospiraceae bacterium | reverse complement strand
GCTCTCTCAGATCAATTACCACGTAACCGTCCCGGAACAGATAGGAGTCGATTTCCCGTGGGGAGATTGTTTCAAATTCCATATCTTCACCTTTTATTCGATTGTACTATAAAATATCTTATGCGCAGATTCTTCAAAAGTTCCTGCTGTATCTCTCTTTGGGCGCCGCCGCATCATACATCTTTATCTGTCTCCTGGTTCTGTTTCGCAGGCTCCAGTTTATTTGCGATAAAGAAAACGGGCCCCAGGGGACCCGCTTTCCTTCATTCTCTCTGTTTTTAGTAATTGCAGTTGTCTGCATTGCCTGCATTCTTGCCGGAATTCTTGGAGCTGGAATTCTTAGAGCTGTTGGAAGAATTCTTGCTGGAATTGTTTGCATTGCTGCTGTTGCCGGCATTGCTGGTGTTGTTGTTTGCATTGTTTGCCATAATCATTTCCTCCTAATGTTTTTATAGGGTTTACACTCTTATTATGGCATTTCCAGCGCAAATTATAATTCCATTTTTTCCCAGATCACTGTCCCTTGGAAATCAGCCGTAAAATCCAGAGAATCACAAGAACCGGAAGCGCAATCGGCAGAATCCAGCTCACAAAGCTGAAAACCGCTGTCAAAACCACAACCAGCACCAGGATAACCAGAATCTTGCTGTACCAGGGGCTCGTGCGATTCGGTTCATACTGAGGCCGGCTGCCGTTGTCCTGGCGGTATTCCGTATAAGCCTCCTCTGCCGGTCCCCCCTGCATGTCCACAATGGTTTTGGCGATCAGGCGCGGGTCGCCCAGCCCTTCCAGAACCTCCCGCTCACTCTTTCCGCCTGCAATTTCCTGGGAAATATAGCCGTCATAGTATCGTACATTGTCCTCCACCACCGGGCCCGGCACCTTGCCAGCCAGCGCCGCACGCAGGGTGCTGACAAATTCATTTCTATCCATATCATCCTCCTAAACTGCAGCTAATTATCCGCTGGCGCCCCTGCTGCTTTGCAGCTATTTTCCGCTGGCGCACCTGTGCATAAAACAAAAACTTCCCAGCTGTTTTCTCAGCCAGGAAGTTGCTTAACGTGGGCGAGAGGATTCGAACCCCCGACCTTTTGGTCCGTAGCCAAACGCTCTATCCAGCTGAGCTACGCCCACATCCTATATCATGCAGCAAAAACAAGCTGTTCTTGACTGCCTGATTATCATAGCACAAAGCAGAAAAGAAATCAACCTTTTTCTAAATTTTTTTATGGAACGCCTGCTGCCCTGCACCTATTTTCCACCGGCAGCCCTGTGCATAAAAAACGGAAGTATCTCTCTTCAGATACCTCCGTTTCCTGCTCCTGCCGGCAACCGGAATCGAACCGGTACGGGAGATTAGTCCCGCAGGATTTTAAGTCCTGTGCGTCTGCCAGTTCCGCCATGCCGGCAATTCTGCAGATTACTCTGCAAATGGGACCTATAGGGCTCGAACCTATGACCCTCTGCTTGTAAGGCAGATGCTCTCCCAGCTGAGCTAAGATCCCAAATGATAAACTATACTTATGAAATTGCAACGACCCGAATGGGACTCGAACCCACGACCTCCGCCGTGACAGGGCGGCGCTCTAACCAACTGAGCCATCGGGCCAGACTATCTGTAATTCTTTTTTAAAAAATGGACCCACGGGGACTCGAACCCAGGACCGACCGGTTATGAGCCGGTTGCTCTAACCAACTGAGCTATGGGTCCAAGTAATGTGTCAATGACTCCTACGGGAATCGAACCCGTGTTACCGCCGTGAAAGGGCGATGTCTTAACCGCTTGACCAAGGAGCCTCGTTTTCTGCCCCTTGGGGCATGTCCTCTGTGCAGTATCTGCTTAGCGACATCTTAGATGTTACCACACATTTTTTATTTTGGCAAGGTTTTTTTTGCCCGCTGGGTCTGCTTTTTAAGGCCCGGCTGTCTTCCCTGCCATGGCCGTTGACATAATCCAAAGAACTATACTTTGTGAACCGTACCCTCTCATGATTGAAGCGTCTATGCCCTTATCAAAAGAGGGTAACCAATTCCCTGCAGAAAAGCCGTTCCTTCATGCACTCAGGCTTTCTCCTCTTCCTTAATACTGGTCATCAAATCATATACTTCAATGCGTCTTGCGTCCAGTTCGGTAAGGCCGATGAAAATCGTACCACAGATATAGCGTTCCTCTTCTGTCTGCTCAATCCGAACCACTTTCAAAAACACATGGATAACTTCTTCCGTCCAGATTTTCAAAAAAGCATCGTACACTGCTCCAATGGCCAGAGGTGTGTCACATATAAATCCCACGCCTGTCTTTGACACATCCAGCACATCGATCTCCACTTCCTCTTCCTTTGCTGCAGCACCATCCATATTTTTAATCAACAGCTGGGCTGTCAGGCTCATGCGCCTGCTTTTTCTCTTCTCTTCCATCTCTGTCCGCTCCTTTCGCGCAGATTTCTTTTATTTATTTTAGCTCATTTACCCTCTCTTGGCAAGAGCCCGCGCTCCGGAAAAGAGTAAAAATTGTTTTACCGTCCCCCTCCCGCCTTTACATTTCCAGCCTCTGCTTTGTTTTTCCGCTCCTCCATAATCTGCATTATGGGATTCAGGGAAAATGCCAGCAGAAGAATCATACCTGTAATAATATTGATCACATAGGAATCAATACGGTACAGCGTCATGGCATTGCTGATACCACAGTAAAACACTGCCGCTGTAACGGTATTGAAAATACTGCCCCTGCCGCCCTCCAGGGCTGTGCCCCCAAGGACCACTGCTGTAATCACTTTAAATTCATAACCATCCATCATTCTCGGATTGGCCGACCAGAGCCGGGAGCTTACCAGTACCGAGGAGACCGCCACGCCCAGGCCCGCCATCATAAAGGCAAAGATAACGGCTCTATCATTGTTCAGACCGGAAATCCGGCTGGCCTCCGGGGAATTGCCCACAGCGATCACCGTTCTGCCAATCCGTGTCCTGCGAAGGAGTAAATGCGCCAGAAAAGCCAGAACAAGCATAAGGAGAAAAGAAAAGGGAATCCCCAGAACCTTCCCATTCCCAAGCCAGATAAACCACGGTGCGCTGTAGGACACCGGATTTCCGCCAGTGATAATATAGGCAAGGGCCCGGAACACATAGAAGGCTGCCAGAGTGGCGATAAACGCCGGAATTCTGACCTTTGCCACAAGCACGCCGTTGAACGCTCCAAGCGCTGCCCCCAGCAGAAGTACCGCCAAAACCGCCAGAAAGGAATTCGTGGCATTCAATATCAGCATATTAATCACCGCCAGAAGCGCAATCATAGACCCAGAAGACAGATCCAGACCACCGGTAATGATACAGAAGGTCATGCCGATTCCTGCAATCCCAATGAACGACGCCTCCTGAAGAATACTCAGAAAGTTATCCAAAGAACGGAAACGGCCCGTGGTTACGAACAACAGGAGAAGCATCAAAAGAAGCGTCAGCAAAATGGTATGCTCCCTCAGATAGTTTGTGATTTTTTTCATTCCGCCACCTCTTTCTCAGCAAGGGGAGTCATAAAGGTCTTCACTGTCAGCGAAGCAATGAGAATCAGGCCGATCACCAGCCGCTGGATATCATCGGAATATCCAAGAAGGATGAGGCCGTTTTCGATTATGCTAATCAGAACTGCCGCAATCACAGTCCCCCCCAGGAAGCCGGATCCGCCGGACAGGCTGGTCCCTCCCAGTACCACCACAGTAATTGCATTCAATGCAAAGCTTCCTCCGGTGGACGCATTGGCCGTCAGCACCTGAGACACGGTAATCACACCGGACATACAGGCTGTCACAGCCGTCATCACAAACGCACAGATGGTAACCTTCTCAACCGGCACTGCAGAAAGCTCTGCCGCTTTCCTATTGGAACCGGAAGCCCTTAAATATACGCCGAATTTACATTGACTGTACAAGAACTGACAGACCAGAAAAACTGCTGCCGTAAGAATCACAGGCAGAGGAATCCCCAGGATCTGCGCATTGGAAAACACCTTCATCCGGGTATAGCCAAACACAGAAATTGACAGACCGCCTGTGTAAATCAGACCCAGGCCCTTGATAATTACCTGAGTGGCCAGGGTTGCCACAAAGGTCTGGATCCGAAGCTTTGTGATAATCAAACCATTGATCACGCCTGCCAGAACGCTCACCGCAAAGGCAGACAGGATTGCAAGCGGTATCCCTGCTTCTGGAATCATCGATGCAATCACGCAGGTAGAAAGAGCCATAATGGAACCTGCCGACAGATCAAATCCACCCAACGTGATGGCAAAGGTCATCCCGCAGCCTGAAATAGCAGTCAGAGCCGCGCTCACAAGCACATTGCGCAGGCTGTCCGGCGTGCAGAGGGCGGGAGCCAGCATGGCAAAAAATGCGGATACCACAGCAAATAACACAAATATAAAATATTTTCCTGTAACAAATCTGCTTACTGTATAGACATTGATTTTATTTTTCATCTCACACTTCCATCTTTAAACCCGGCTGCTTTGAGCATAATGCTGTCTTCGTTAATGTCTTCACCTTCCAGAAATCCCATAGACTCCCCATTGCACATGACCATAACCCGGTCTGAAAGCTTAATAACCTCCGGCAGATCGGAGCTGACAACAATCACAGCAAGGCCGCTCTCTGCAAATTCATGGATAATCTGGTGCATCTGGGATTTGGCGCCCACGTCAATTCCCCGTGTGGGTTCCAGAAGAATCAGTACCCTGCAGTCTGTCATAAGGGCACGGGATACCAGTATTTTCTGTTGATTGCCGCCGGAGAGATTCACCATCAGCTGATCCTCCTGACACTTGATCTGAAACCGTTCCACATACTGTTCAAAGGACTGCCGTTCCTTTCTGGTATCGATCAGAAAGCGTTTTTTCAGCCTTGTAAGGATGCTTAAAACAGCATTTTCCTTTGCGCTCACTTTATTTAAATTACCGGAATTCTTGCGGTCATCTGTCACAAAAGCAATACCGTAATTCATCGCTGTGCCGGGACTGTCAACGGTTATCTCCTTCCCATACAGCTTCTGCCGGCAGCTGCCCTCCAAAATCAGCCCATACAGCTTCTTCATCAGCTCTATATTTCCACAGCCCATCAGCCCGGCTACTCCAAGAATTTCGCCTTTTCTCACATCAAAGCTCACATCCCGGAACATTCCCGGCACCACAGCATCCCTCACCGAGTAAACCACTTCTCCGATGCTGCTTCCCCTTAACTTTTCTCCCATCTCTATGGCACGGCCCACCATCGTCTTCACCATGGTCTCCTGATCGGTTTCGTCCGCATTTACGGTCACAGCCAGCTGCCCGTCCCGCAGAACCGTGATCCGATCAGAGATCTCAAACACCTCTTTCATTCGATGGGAGATATAGAGAATGGTAGTGCCCTGCCGGTTCAGCCGCCGGATAAGGTCAAACAGCAGACGGGATTCCTCGTTGTTAAGGGCAGCCGTGGGTTCGTCCATAATGATAATCCTGGATTGATTGCCGATGGCTCTGGCAATCTCCAGCAGCTGGCACTGGGATACGCTCAGCTCTTTGGTCAGCATATGGGGATCCAGATTGATTCCCATGCTGTCAAAAAGCTCTTCTGCCCGTTTTATGAGGGCACGCTTATCCACGAGCATCCCCTTTCCCGGCAGATCGGAAATAAAAATATTCTCTGCCGCTGTCAGCTCCGGCATAAGATTAAACTCCTGAAAAATAATGGAGATGCCGTTTCTGATGGCGTCATACACCCGCTTAAACACCGCCGGTTTCCCATCCACCAGCAGAATACCGGCATCCGGCTGATAAGCCCCGCTGAAAATCTTCATCAGCGTACTCTTTCCAGCGCCGTTTTCACCGATAATGGAGTGGATTTCGCCCTTATAAATTTTCAGATTCACTTTGTCCAGCGCTCTTACACCCGGAAATACCTTGGATATCTCCCGCGCTTCCAGAATTACTTCTCTTTCCATCATATGCAACCTCAAGGACAGGGGCTGCATTTATGGCAGCCCTGTCCTTCTCTTCCTAATTGCTGCGATTTTCCCGGTTACTCCAAATTGCTCTTGTCAAGAATATCCAGAGGGCTGTACAAGGTCTTGGTTTCCGGATCGTCAAATTCAATGTTCTCGCCGTTTAAGGTCTTCACTGCCAGCTGCACACCCAGAGCACCCATCTCTGAGGGGTACTGCCGCACGGAGGCTGTAATCAAATCGTTCTGCAGTGCGTCAGCTGCTGTCTCCTGACCGTCGAAACCGATGATTATGATATCGTCAATGTTCAGATCTGCAGCCGCCTGGGACGCGCCCACAGCCTCCTCATCGTTGGAGCAGAAGACTGCGCAGATATCCGGGTTGGCCACAAGCATACTGGTGGCAACGGGATAGGCCGCGTCCGCCGTTGCCTCCTTGGCATAAATGCTGGACTCTACAGAAATTCCGTTCTCTTCCATAATCTCTGCAAAACCGATGCCGCGGGAATGATTGGACACGTTGGATGGGTCAATGGTGATCACTGCCGTCTTGGCAGAAGCCAGATCCCTGCCTGCCTCTTTGAGCTGCTCCACCAGGTATTCCCCTGCCAGACGGCCGCCGCCGATGTTGTCTGATACAATGAACGCATCGTAAGGATACGCACCGTCACCGTTTCCGATATCCAGAATAATAAAGGGGATGCCTTTTTCTTCCGCCAGAGTTGCCGCCGGCCCCAGAGCCTCCGGCTTAAAGGGGCTTACCAGCAGGGCATCCACACCCTGATTCAGCAGATTGGTACACCCGGATACCATCTCAGTCTCATCCATTTTTTCGTCATGCACAATCACTTCATATCCCATTTTCGCACAGTAATCCTCTACCCCATGCTGCATGGCAACGAAATAGGAAATATCCATGCTGTAAAGGGACAGGCCGATGGTGATATTCTGATCCGCCGTCTCTTCTTCTGTGCCGGTTTCAGCCGCCGACGTGCTTTCCTCTGTGCCTTGAGGCGTATCTGTACCTGGAGCAGTCTCATTGGTCTTGGAACCACAGGCGGCACAGCCGGTTATCAATGCAGCCGCCAGGATTATGGTAAGCATTCTTTTCATGTTTTCTCCCTTTCTCTTTCTCTTTTTACGTTTGATTGTTCCTTTTTTCTGATTCTTTGTCTGCGGTTCGTTTAAGCAGCTTTCGCTATAAAAACATATAACAGGAATGGCCACAACCCTGTAAAACAATATGGCTGGAGTACCAGCTTTCCAGCTCTTTATATTGTTCGAATAAACTCATTATAACATGATGATCTGAAATGTCAAGTGCAGGCATGTGAATTTCTATTATTTTTTAGCTGATTTTCCGTTAAAATATGGTATTTTACACAATTATTTCTTGATTTAATAATTTTCATACATTTAATCCTTAATATGTTGATATAATGAGTTTAAAAGAGCGAGATAGAACCGTAAGAAAATAGTAAACGAAACGGCACTACTCGTAAAACAGCTGCAGCTGACAAACTGAGATAGGACAGCTGCCCTGCAGGGTACAAAGAACGACGGGGATGAAGCGATTGCTTTTTACCCGTCTTTTTTCTTCCCGTTCCTAATTCCTTTATATTCACTGTTCAAAGCTGTTTTTTATTGAAAAGCCAAATGGCTGCCGCCAATCCCCAAATGGTTAAAATAACTGAAATGAACGCAGGTATCATAAATTCTGCCGGAATGGCTTCGCCGGAAATCAAATCTACATTTTTTGAGGTTAAGATAAATGGATTGAATTCAGCAATCGGTTCAATCATTCCAAGCAAAGATATAAGGGCAGCAGCACCGCCCGTAAAGAGTATGCTCGTAAAAGCCTGCCTGAATATCACGCATCCAATCATCAGAATACTCAAATACAGAAATCCGGATATCCAAAGCAAAACTGCGGCTAAAGCAGCATTTGTAAAGCTGGTATCATTCCATAAAAGGCTTGTATAGCCGTATGCCGCGGTATATCCAATCCAATAACAGATTGTCATAAGTACGGCCGCTGCCGTATATTTAGCAAGAATAACAGCTTTACGGGATAATCCCTTTGTAACCATTAAAACTAAGGTTCCTTTGGAATATTCATTTGACAGACAGCTTCCAAACAAAATGATAAATGCGCTGAAGCCAACACCGGAAATATTCTTGTAAAATTGTTTCCATGCGTCCAAAGCGATTGGTTCAGAAGTCATTTCCATATCTGCGGCTAAAGCCGATAAAATCTCCGGTGTAAATTTTGCAAGAAACGCGCTCATAATACCGAAAATCAGAAAGACTGCAAATAGAATAAAAAAACGATAATTCTTCATATTTTCCATAAATTCTTTTTTTACAAAAGCAATATAACCGTTCATTTCACTACCTCCAAAAACAGACTTTCAAGTGTAGGCTCCATAAGTTCTATTTTTACGGGACAAATCCCTGTTTCCGCAAGTACGCGGAATAATGACTTCTGCACACTTACCATATCACAGCTATGTAAAATAAGTTCCCTGTTAGTTTCTTGGGAATGAAGCAGCAATGGCTCTATGAGTTTTTGTTTCTTGAAAAGCTGTAAATCTTTATCTTCCGAAAACTCTAAACGCAAACTGTCGTGTCCATGCAGGGCCTTAATTTCTGCGAGTGTTCCAGTAACAGCGGTTTTTCCCTCATTCAAAAAGGCAGCATGATCGCAAATGCGCTCCACATCGGAAAGAAGATGTGTGGAGAATAAAACCGTTGTCGTTCCACTGATTTTATAAAGAATATCCAAAATCTCTTTTCTGCCCACGGGATCAAGCGCGCTTGTCGGTTCATCACATATCAGCAGTTTCGGCTCTGTAAGCAATGCCTGTGCAATTCCCAGACGCTGCTTCATGCCGCGGGAAAATCCGCCGATTTGCTTAGTTACCCCATTTAAGCCGACAAGGGTGAGAAGTTCCCGGCTTCTTTTTGAAATTTCGATGCTTGACAGTCCAATGATTTCTCCGCATAGTTTCAGATACTGTATCGGCGTCATATAGTTATAAAATTCCGGGACATCCGGCAAATATCCGATATATTGATTTGTTCTTGTCTGCCCAAAGCAGACAGGCTCATTACAGACATGGATTTCTCCGTTGTCGGGCTGTAATAATCCCAATACCATTTTCATGGTCGTTGTTTTGCCGGCTCCGTTTTTCCCTATGAAGCCGAAAACACTTCCCTCCGGTACAGACAGATTGAGATTATCAATGATTTTCTGCTTTCCAAAGCTTTTAGATACGTTTTGTATTGTGAGGACATTCATTCGCTCTCCCCCTTTCCAAAGACAAAATAAATAATCGGTCCAAAAAGCAAGAGGACTATAACAATCACAAGCCACACAGCTCTGCTTCCAAAGCGATAACATGGATGCCGCATAATGTGTCTTACCGCTGCTGCTGCAAGCGCAATGTCTGCCAACAGGACGGGAACCAGCAAAGTCAGAATTTCAAATAAATGATTCAATGTTTTTACCTCCCTTATTTTATCGTTTTAGTAATATTATCATAATGATAATATTATGTCAATAGAGAGAACACTCAATCATCTAATTTAATGATTTTACGATACCCCCTTTTCTATTTTCAGACATAAGAATGGAGCCATTGCTCCATAGATGACTGCTCATCTATTTTGCAACGGCCCCCATTTTATTTTTCTGTATTTTCTGCCGGAGCTACGATTACACCTATCGTCCGCAGCTTACGTTCTGGGTTAGGTTCATTGTTTTTTACTGCGTTGATTATCTGGGAAATGCCTGTCACAAGGGAGGTCAATTCATCATCAGAAAGATACAGCGGAGAAAGAGAAAATCCAGTCAGATCTTTTTT
>CATJHO010000129.1 GCA_949740535.1 uncultured Lachnospiraceae bacterium | reverse complement strand
TCCTCCAGCTTTGCCACATTGGAGCCTGCCGCCAGGGATACAACTTCCAGATCTCCATTTTCCCTGGCAACCTCTAAGGTCTGGGTTCCGATAGACCCGGTAGAACCCAGTATTGTAATCTTTTTCATTTCTTATCCATTCCTTTCAGGTACATTTGGCAGCCGTTCAAACCATAGCTGAACGGCTGCCGCATCTTTTCTTCTGTACTAATAACTCTGCACGATCGGAAGAACCAGCCGTGCCATCGCAAATACCACAGGCGCTGTAAAAATCACGCTGTCGAACCGGTCCAGAATCCCTCCATGGCCGGGAATCAGATGCCCGTAATCTTTGATCCCATGATTCCGCTTAATGGCAGAAGCTGTCAAGTCACCTATCTGAGACAGGACCGCCCCCACCGCACAGGTCAGCGCAAGCGTCCCTGCTCTGTCCTGCATGGAACTGCTTCCGCACATTCCACAGAGATATCCAAGCAGCGCTGCTCCGGCCACGCCTCCCACCGCGCCTTCAATAGACTTCTTTGGACTTAAGACGGGGGCCAGCTTATGCTTTCCAAAGAGTACGCCCACCGCGTAGGCGCAGGTATCGCAGCCCCAGGAACAGATAAAAATCAGCCAGTACAAAATCATACCGTCATAAGCAGTGCCGAACATGGGCGACATCCGCACAATGTAGATAAACGAAAGCATCACCGGAACATAGAAGACCCCGAAAAAGGCCGCCATAATCTGCTCTGTACGGTATTTGGGAAAGGTAAACACATAGATTCCAAACAAAAACAGAAGGTAGGTAATCAGCAGCAGCGGCCCGGCCTCCATGAGAACCAGCATACCCAGAGTTCCGATTTCCTCCGAGCCGCCCGTCTTCGCCAGGCAGATATATGCAATGGAAACCATGATACCGGATACGCCCAGAATATTGCGGTGGATTTGAAACACTCTGGCAAATTCCAGATACCCAATCACGGAAATCAGAAGCGTGAGTCCAAACAAAAACCATCCGCCCAGGATTCCACCCAAAATGATAATCGCCAGCAGCACAATTCCGCTGGCCAGTCTCGTAAAAAACGCCTTCAACTACGCCTCCTCCTTCACCCCGCCGTAGCGCCTGTCGCGCCTGTTATAGGCCTCAATGGCTTTCATAAGCTCCTCCTTGGTGAAATCCGGCCAGTGGACATCTGCAAAATAAAACTCTGAATAGGCAAGCTGCCACAAAAGGAAATTGGAAAGACGCTGCTCTCCGCTGGTCCTTATCAAAAGATCGGGATCCGGAATCTCTGCCGTATCCAGATAGGATGTGAAGATTTCCTCAGAAATATCCTCCGGCTTCAACCTGCCAGTTTCCTGATCTGCCGCCATTTTTTTCATGGCCCGGATCATCTCGTCCCGGCTTCCGTAATTGATGGCAATCTGGAAATTCAGACCATCGTTATCTTTCGAAGCACTCTCAAGCTGCGCAATCCGCTCCCGGATATCCTTTGCAAGGCCCGTTTTATCGCCAATCACCCGGACACGCATGTGATTCTTTTCCGCTGTCTTCAAACAGGTCTTCATATAATTTCTGAGAAGCTTCATCAGGGCATCTACTTCCTCCCTGGGACGCTTCCAGTTTTCCGTAGAAAAGGCGTACACCGTCAAATACTTGATCCCCATATTCCAGGCTTCCCGGCAGATCGTCTCCACATTTTTGCTTCCCTGAGCATGGCCGTAGTTCCGGGGCATTCCTTTTGACTTTGCCCAGCGGCCGTTGCCGTCCAAAATAATTGCCACATGCTGTGGTACTTTCATTGCTTTTCTCCTATTCCAGTTCCCTTCCGCAAAACCCCGCAGTGCCATTCGGAAAACTCCGTTTTCCTCATTCACGGGCTTCGCCCTATGAAAATAGTCATGGCCAAAACTGCCTGCAGGCAGGCATTTTGCCCCTCACTATTTTCGCACTGCTCATTGCTGTCGTGCAAAAAGGGGCTGCCGCAAACAGGTAAAACGATCTTTCACAGCTTCACTCCTGCTTTGCCACAGCTCCCCCAATCACTTTCATTCATACGTTCTATACAGTCAGAATCTCCTTGGACTTCTCATCCACTGCCTTTTCAATATCTGCAATAAATTTGTCCGTCATCTTCTGAACCCGCGTCTCCAGATCCTTCTGATCATCCTCGGAAATCTCTCCTGCCTTGTTCAGTTTCTTCAGATTCTCATTGGCGTCCCGGCGGATATTGCGGACAGCCACCTTGGCAGCCTCACCCTTTTTCTTCACATCCTTTACCAGCTCTTTTCTGCGCTCCTCCGTAAGCTCCGGGAACACCAGACGGATAATGGAACCGTCGTTGGTGGGATTGATGCCGATATCCGAGGTGAGAATGGCCTTCTCGATGGCTTTTAAAAGGCTCTTCTCCCATGGCTGAATCTGCAGCATCCGGGGCTCCGGCACCGAAATATTGCCTACCTGCTGTAAGGGAGTGGGCGTCCCGTAATAATCCACACGGATCTTATCCAGCACATGGGGATTGGCCCGGCCTGCCCGGATACTGATAAACTCCCTCTGCATGGAATCATAGGACTTTGTCATCTTCTCTTCATACACTTTTAATCTCTCATCCATGGTAAATACCCTCCGCTTTATACTGTAATTTTTGTTCCGGTAAAGTTCCCTTTTACCGTATTGATAATACTATCTTTCTCATTCAAACCAAATACCATCATGGGCATACGATTTTCCATGCACATAATGGACGCCGTCAGATCCATCACCGCCAGACGCTGATCCACCACATCCGAAATGGAAATCTCCTCATACTTTACTGCATCTGGATTCTGCTTGGGATCGCTGTCGTAAACGCCGTCCACAGCCTTTGCCAGAAGAATCACGTCCGCCTCAATCTCAATAGCCATAAGCGTGGTTGTTGTATCTGTGGAGAAATAGGGATGACCGGTTCCGCCGGCAAAAAAGGTAACACAGCCCCTATTCAGCCGCTTCAGAGCCCGATCCTTGGTGAACAGTTTCGCAAAGCCCGCGCACTCAAAAGGTGTAAACACCTCCGTCTCCATACCCACAGAGCGAAAGATCTCAGACACATAGATGCAGTTCATCACCGTGGCAAGCATTCCGATCTGATCTGCCTTGGTCCGATCAATATTCTCACTGGTGCGGCCTCTCCAAAAGTTACCGCCGCCAATGACAATTCCCACCTGGATACCGTCATCCACCAGAACCTTCACCTGCTTTGCCACACCAATCACCGTGGCCTCATCAAAGCCCGTATGCTTCTCTCCCGCCAGGGCTTCACCGCTTAATTTTAACAACACTCGTTTCATAAAATTGGGTTCTCCTAAATTTTCATGTACACTGCTTTCAGCAAATCATCTGCCGGTTCTGCGGCATACGCTTCTCACTAACGCTCATTATATCATATTTTCTGAAAATTTCAATCAAAGAACAAAACATTTTTTCGGTATCCTTTTTCCTCAAAATAAGGTATAATGGAACAATCACATTACAGTGCCCCTGTCAGAAGAGGGTAAGAGGAGTACGTATGGAAAAATTCTTTTTTATTGACTATGACAATACCATTTTCAGCCACCAGACCAGCCGCATTCCCAAGGGAGCTGTAGAAGCTCTTGTGTCCATCCAGCAGGCCGGACACAAGGCTGTCCTTGCCAGCGGCCGCGGGCTTACGACAGATTCTCTTCCTGCTCTTCCGGAAGGCTTTACTCCGGACGGCGTCATCGGAGCCAATGGAGCCATTGTCCAGATGGAAGGGGAAACACTCTGGGAGCATCCCATGGACCAGGATTTGAAAAGCCGTCTTATAGACTTTGTGCAGGAAAAGGGCTATCTGCTCTTTACCTCCTCGGAAGGCCAGTTCTATGTCTCCAGTCTGGAACGCTATCGAAAGTCCCATATCCAGGAGGTAGAGATACATCTGGCAAAAGGAGATGCCGCCTTTAAGGAGCTGTGCTCCAAACCCGTCTATTCCTTCTTCCTGAACGAACCTCTCGATATTATCCAGGAAACCCAGCGGCATTTTCCCGAACTCAAGCTTTTCTACATGGGAGAGATGATTGGCGGCGCTGATGTAATTCCCGCCCAGAACGGTAAAATCAGAGGAATCGAGCGGGTTCTGGCCCACTATCACGCTGACTGGTCCCAGGCAGTGGCAATCGGTGACAGCATGAATGATCTGGAAATGATTCAGGCTGCGGGTCTTGGCATCGCTATGGGAAATGCCATGCCGGAGGTCCAAAAAGCCGCAGACTACGTGGCAAAGGACATAGACAACGGCGGACTTGCAGATGCTGTTTCCTACGGTCTGGCCCATGAATGGAAAGGTAAGCAGTAATGAAACTGTCATCGTTTCTCTATTTTGCCAGGTTTGGAATCAAGACTGTGCTGTTCCGGAAAAAAGAACCGATTCTGGGAACTGTGATTGTGACAGACAAATGCAATTTGAAGTGTAAGCACTGTTCGGTCAATAACATTACGGCTGTGATTCATCCCTATGCACAGATCAAGCAGGAAATGAAGCTCCTGTATGAAATGGGTGTGCGCATTCTGTTCTTCTGCGGCGGTGAAACCTTTTTGTGGCAGGACAGCGGAAAAACCCTGCGCGATCTGGTAATCGAGGCCAGACAGACCGGATTTTTAATCGTAAATGTAGTCACAAACGGCACATTCCCCATAGATCTGCCGGAAGCAGATCTGATTCTTCTCAGCCTCGACGGAAACCGGGAAAAGCACAATCTGATTCGCGGCAGCACCTATGATACCATAATAAACAACATTCAACATGCTTCCTCCGACAATATCTGCTTCTATATGGCAGTAAATCAGATCAACAAGAATACCATAAAAGACGTCTGCCAAAAAGCAATGGAGCTTCCCAATGTCCGGGCTGTTTCCTTTAACTTTCATACGCCCTATCCGGATACAAAAGAACTGGCTCTGACCCGTGAGGAAAAGGCAGACTGCTGTGCTGTGATTACGCAGATGATGAAAAAGGGAGCGCCTGTTTTTAACCTGAAAAGCGCCTTTCCCTGCCTGATCAACAATACCTTTCCAACGCCCTGCCATCAATGCGTAGTGATGGAAAACGGAAAGCTGAGCGTCTGCGGACGCTGCATCGACGTTCCGGGGCTGTGCAGTCAATGCGGGTATTTCTTTGTGGCGGAATATACACTATTGTTCCGGGGAAATGTAAAAATCATCTGGGAAATGCTGCGGACCTACCTGAAATACATATAAAAAACCGGAAAACAGTAATATTCTTCTTAGTTCACAAATTATTTTACAGGCACATGCATTTGTGATTGGAAATGGATTTTATACAAATATACTAAGAATATTATTACGGAACTCGAAACAGGAGACACTATGGGCACAATAACAAATCTAACACGGATGTGGCTGACCCGCTCTCAGAAACCTTTTGTATTTACGAATGAATTTGATGAACAGCTTCCCTTTGAAGTCTGCGAAAATCTGGGCCTGTATGTCCACATCCCATTCTGCAGAAGCATCTGCAGTTTCTGTCCCTACTGTAAGGTTTTATATTCCGAGGAATTATGTAACCATTATATAGACAGCCTCTTAAAAGAAATCCATCTGATCGGCAGACAATCAGCCGCAGAGAAAACCGTCACCAGTCTCTATTTCGGCGGCGGAACACCGGCTCTCGCAGCAGAACGCCTGCCGGAAATCATCGAAGCCCTTAGGCAGTATTTTATCATAACAGAAGGAATCGGAATCGAGCTGCACCCGGAGGATGTAACAGCCCCCCTGCTGCAAAAACTCAAAACCGCCGGCATAACAAAAATCAGCATCGGCATACAATCCTTCCAAAAAAAATATCAAACACTCCTGGGCCGCCAAAGCATAGACCCTTCCACAATCGAACACGCTCTAAAAGCCGTCACCTTTGAAACCATTTCCATGGACTTCATCTTCGCCCTGCCAAACCAGACCTTCGAAGATTTAAAAACAGATATCGACACCGCCTTCACACATGGAGCCAACCACATCGCCATCTATCCCTTTATCGACTTTACCTTTACAGCAGCCCCTCTCCACCCCATGAAAAAGAAAGAAAAACAAAACCTTCTAAACAAAATAACCACTTACTGCCAAAACCAGGGATACGCACGCACCTCCATCTGGACCTTTTCAAGCCAAAAGAACGCCTGTTACTCCTCCATGACAAGAGACAGCTTCCTCGGCTTCGGATGCTCCGCTGCAACCCTATTACGGGAGCAGTTCAAAATCAACACCTTTTCCATAGAAGAATACTGCCGCCGGATTGACCGCCAGCAGCTTCCGACCTCCTTGACACTCCGATTCTCCTTACGCCAGAGAATGATATACTATCTCTTCTGGACCGCCTACAGCACCCAGATAAACGAAACCGATTTCGAACACTTTTTCGGCATTTCCCTGAAAAAAATGTACGGCTTCGAGCTGACAGCCGCAAAACTTCTTGGTTTTATAACAAAAGAAGGCCCCCTATACCGCATGACCCTAAAAGGCGCCTTCTACTACCACTACTACGAAAACTTTTACACCCTGGCCTACATCGACAAAATGTGGGGAATCATGCGAAAAGAAGCCTTCCCAGGCCATATAGAACTGTGAACCGGGACCCATATCCTGAAACTCCCCCACAGGCAGAGCCCTCTCTATGCAAACGGCCTCCGCGCATCCAAAAGCCCCGCTTCCTCCACCAGCCTCCGAAACAGATCCGCCGCCGCGCAAACCACCGTCTCCTCATGGAGATAATCCGTAATATCCGCATCAAACAAAATATTCGCCTGCGCCGGAAATTCTTCATCCCCATCCCAGAACACTACCATCAACGGCATACAGTCAAAAGCCGGAATGCGATACCCCACATCCCCCTGGGAAACAGCCTCGCCCCCAAGCGCAATGCAAGCCCGCCGAAGCGCCTCCGCCTTCCCATCAAAAGCCCTCGCCAAAGGCTCCAGAATATTCCTCCGGAAAGCCCCGTCAAAAGGCGCCGCCCGCTTCACCTGGCGAAAAGGCACAAACTCCCCTTTCACCCTGGCCTCCGGCTTTGAATAATAAAACAAATGATAAATCGTCATCACCGTATGAAACCCCAGCTCCCGATCCGGATCCGAAACCAGTGTCAGCATACCGCTCTCCTTATCCAACCGGTATTTCTCATGAAAATACGTAATATAGCGCGCCGCTTCATCACACTCCAGTCCAAACTGCCGTTCCAGCGCATCATGATCCAGATCCCGGTAAATCTCACGCCATTTTTCACAGAGCATTTTATAATTATCTGTATTCTTCTCTTCCTTATCCAGAAAGCTATTCCTCATCAAAGCCGCTCCTCCGTAATGCTAAATACCCAAATTTTTTGTTACAATTATAAATATACTTCATTTCCCATCAGATTACAATTCACCCCTCTGCGGACACACCTTAAGAATCGGATACATCCTCTTTGAGGACCAACAGATTTCATCCATAAAAACAAAAAACCGCAAATGAATACAGGGCCGCCCGCAAACCGGACAGCCCCGCTTTCATTTCCTATTTTCCAAACTTCTTACAGATATTGGCCGCCACACCGCCAAGAGCCAGAAGCGCCAGCGCATTGGGAATCACCATCAGACCATTAAAGAAGTCTGCCAGTTCCCACACCAGATCCACCTTCAAGGTAGATCCAACCACAATAAACACCACCACAATCAGAGAATACACCTTCACCGCCTTCGGTCCAAAGAGATATTTCACATTCACCTCACCAAAGAAATGCCAGCTCAAAATCGTAGAAAATGCAAAGAACAGGAGACACACCGCCACAAAAATATCTCCAAATCCCTGAAAGCTAGTTGCAAATGCCGCCTGTGTTAAGGCAATTCCTCCTTCGCCCGTAGACATAGCTCCCGTCGTCAGCACGGAAAACACCGTCAGATTCAGCACCACAAAGGTATCAATAAACACACTGATCATAGCCGTCAAGCCCTGCTCATGCGGATTCTTAGCAGCAGCCCTTGCATGGGCATGAGGGGTGGAACCCATTCCTGCTTCATTGGAAAACAGCCCTCTCGCCACGCCATAACGGACAGCCTCCCGCACCGTAATACCTGCCGCCGCGCCTGTAACAGCCTGAGGCTGAAACGCCCCCACAAAAATCATGCTGACAGCTCCCGGAAGCGCCGTAATATATAAGCAAATCAGAATCACGCTCCCCACAATATAAACCCCTGCCATAAAAGGAACCATCTTCTCCACAACCGCTGCCAGCCGCTTCGTACCGCCGATAAACACAAAAAACGCCAGAACCGCCAGAATCACGCCGATCACAACCGGAGACAGATTGATATTTCTGGCTTTAAATACCCCGGCAAACGCCGTGCCAATGGAATTGGACTGCACCATATTTCCCATAAAGCCCAATGCCAGAATAATAAACACTGCAAACAGCCCTGCCAGAGCCTTTCCAAAGGTTCCTTTAAAAGCTTTACGAATATAATAAACCGGACCGCCTGTAACCTCACCATTCTCCGTTGTCTTATACTCCTGGGCCAAAGCAGCCTCCCCATAAATTGTAGCCATTCCAAAAAAGGCGCTCACCCACATCCAGAAAATAGCCCCAGGCCCGCCGGAAATCAATGCCGTAGCCGCTCCCGTCAGATTTCCCGTTCCCACCTGTGCCGCTATCGCCGTAGCCAGAGACTGCAGGGGCGTCATCTCCCCATGCTCCCGCTTCTCCCCATTCAGCTTAAAATGCCCAAACACCAGGCGGCATCCCTCGCCGAACTTACGCACCTGAATAAACTTCAGACGCACCGTAAAATAAATCCCCGTTCCGCACAGAATGACCAGAAGCACATAGCTCCACATTACTCCATTCACACTCTTCACAAATTCCAACATGATTTTTCCCTCTCTTTTCCTAATTGTGATATCTTATGTCCGGCTATTCAATCCTCCGGACACAACCAGTTTTGCCGAAGCCAAACTTTGCACAAAAATAAGAGCCGATTTACCATCAGCCCTCCAAAGAGTTAGAACATCTGCATTTACGCCCTGTCCTTTTGCCTGAGAGATAGACAGCCTTCCTGCATTGCGGCAGAAGAACTGCGTTACACCTTCGGCGCTCATTTACTGAGACTCTCCAGAGTTTGTCAATTTTTGTCCGACAGAAAGTATCATAGCACAATCCCCCCAAAAGCGCAACACAATTTTAAGCAGAAAAAGCCTCCCGAATCCAAAAGATCCGAGAGGCCCGTGTCCGTTCAGAGCAGACCTCCTATGCGTAAACCTTCCAAACAGTTGTAATCAAGGAGGGAACATTCCTTACTGCAGGGATATCGAAACGACTGCTGTCTTATTTTGTATGAAGTCCGTCCGTCCCTGTCCTCTGCATAAAATGAATAGCCGCATCATTCTTTCTCATAAACAGCAGACCAAAAGCCCCTGCCCCGCAGTTACATGCAATCGCCGAAGAAGCCTTCTGCAGATAAACCCGTTCAAAAGGACAATACTGCTTCACTAACTTCTGAATATAAGCAATACTTCGATCCTCAAGCCCCGCATAAGTTATAAACAGAATCCTCCGGTCAATATTCCGCGCATCCTGAAGCACCTTCCGCACATACCGTTTAATCATATGCACAAAATCCCCCATCTCCACGCCGGTCACTACCATCCTGCTCTTCTTTAACTCAATAATCGGATGCAGAAGCAACGCATCACAGACAATCTGCGTCCTTTTGGGAATCTGTCCTGCCTGGCACATCATATGTGTACTTTTAATGATAAAGGCCGAAGAAATGTGCTTCTTCAGATCCTCCACCAGTCTCACAATTTCCGCCTTCGTTGCATGCTGCTCTGCCATAGAAGCAGCATACAGCACAATCAGCCCAAGACTGCTGGAAAGATGCCCGGAATCAAGCACCGTCACATTCTCAAAAGATTTCGCCGCCTCAAGGGCATTCTGATATCCCTCACTTGCATTCTTTGCCATGGTAATATGAACCACATTCTGGGCTTCCGTAAGCTTCTCTGCGAAAAACCGCTCGTAATCCTCTACCCGCGGAGCCTCCGAATGTCCGCTCTTCCCATCCAGCATATGCAGCAGCAACTCATCCGCTCTCAGCTCCACTTCATCCAGAAACCGCCCCTTATCCGTGCAGACATAATAAGGACAGACGGAAATACCGAATTCCTTCCGCAGAGATTCCGGAAGATCACACACACTGTCCGTAGTCACCATAAGTGACAGCCGCTGTGTCTGCTCGAAGATAAGAATATCCTTCCCAATTTCTGTCAGATCTGACTCCTGTGACAAATTCACCAGTTCCCTTGGCAGGAGGCTCAGCACCGCAGCCTCAAGAAGCGCGCCGCTCACCGGCTTTGCCAGATACCCGCTGAATCCCTCCTTTTTATAGAGAAGCTGATTGTCACTTCCCGCATTGGCTGTAAGAGCAATAACCGGCGAATCCTGACAAAGCCCCCCTGGCTGTGTGCGCAGCCGGTGAAGACACTGGATTCCGTCCATCTGCGGCATCAGATGATCCATCAAAATTACATCATAATGCTGATTCTGGGTTCTTCTAAGACACTCAGCCCCGCTTAAGGCCGTGTCAAGCTGAATCTTTGTCGCTGCAAGAAGCTTGCGCACCACCATCAGATTCATGTCATTATCATCCACTACCAGAACATGAGCCTCCGGAGCCTCAAAGCTCTGCTGATACTGCTCTCCCGCGTGGACTTTTGCGCGGGAAGCCAGTGTAAAGGTTCCAAGCTCCTTGTCATCCACAATATCCTGTTCTAACATCACAATAAAAGTGGAACCCTTTGTATAAACACTGTTGACGCTGATCTCGCCGCCCATCAGCTCTACCAGCTGATGCACAATGCTGAGTCCGAGTCCCGTACCCTCAATATGACGGTTTTTCTCTTGATCCACACGCTTAAATGCATTGAAAATATAGGGAATGCTCTCCTTCTTCACTCCCTGCCCCGTATCCTCCACCGTATACCATACACGCACCCGGTTCAGCCCAAGACGCTCGCAGCGTACGGAAAGAGTGATGGAACCCTCACTGGTATACTTTAAGGCATTGTTCAGCAGGTTAATCAGAACCTGCTTAATACGCACCTCATCTCCACAAAGCATGCTTGGAATGGAAGAATCCACATGAAGCCGGAACTCCAGTCCCTTTTCCCTGGCCTTAATCCAGATCATATTGACAATCTCCGAAAAAAGCTCTCCTGTCTCATAGGAAACATTTACAATCTCCATTTTTCCGGATTTAATCTTGGACAGATCCAAAATGTCATTGATAAGAGTCAGCAGTATTTTACTGGCACCCTGAATATTTCTTGCATTTTCTGCAACATCCTGGGGAATGTCACCTCTGAGAATAATCTCGTTTAACCCGATAATGGTATTAATAGGAGTGCGGATCTCATGGCTCATGCTGGCAAAAAAATGATTCTCCGCCTTATTAAGCTCCTCGATTTCCTTTTTCTGCTGTCTGGAAATCTCATTTTCCTCCTCATAAATGCGGTTTAGAAATACCAGCATCAAACTGGTCAGCACACCCACCATAACAACCGAGATTGCGGAATCAAAGAAAGAATGACTCTGGGTATTCCGGGCAGCCAGCTCCGGATAATAAAAGGCAAGATAGTAACATGTCAGTGTCTCCAGTATACAGAACAGAAAAAATCCCGCCTTCCGCCTCCCCTTCAGAGTAATACTGATATACACAAAGCAGAGTACAAACCATTCCGGCATTCCACTGTAAAATCCCCCGGCCGAAAAAAAGCTGACGGGAAACAGCACAAGAAGCAGAATGGTAATAACCGTAGCTCCACCGTTGATGCATTCCTTTTTAATACTGAATTTTACTACCAGCGCCATAACCGCAAGGCTGACTGCCAGTAACAGCATATTTATTAAACTTCTGCCCAGGGGCAGGATAAAAATCAATGCAAGCATGCAGATGCTTGTAACCACGCGGAACATCCGCTCGCGGAGACTGATCTTATGGTCAAAGATAATTTCAAACCATTTATCCAACACCTAAATGCCCTCCTATTCCAGTTCCGCAAATCTTTCTCCATACACCGGTATAGAGAAGTAATTCCAGTCACAAAAACCTGTGCCTGTAATTCCTTCTGGGCATGGTGAAAGATCTGCTGTTTTTATTCCAGTTCCACAATACTCTTACAAACCTTATCGTAAATCTCAATAAGCTCTGAATGATTCTGCCGGATGAATTCCGTATCGCCGTTTCTTCCTGCCTGCTCCAGAATCCTTGCTTTCTCTGAGAGCTCCTCCGCTCCGATCGTCAAGGAAGTACTCTTTAAAGCATGAACCTTGATGGCATAATTTTCCCAGTCAGCTGTGTCGTACAGGTTCTGGATCTCAGTCTTCTTTACTTCACTCTGGCCTGCGAAGGTCTGAAGCATTTCCAAATAAAATTCTTTCTCTCCGCAGCAATACTCCAGTCCCAGCCTCACATTCATACCAGCCTCCACAAGAGGTGTAAGCTGCAGAAAGGAGATACCGGCTGAAGAGGCCTCTTTGTGTCCGGCTTCCTCTTGAATGAACTCCCTGCGTACCGGCTCTTTCTTCGGTGTGCTCTCCTGTATGGATTCCCGGTGCTTTGGCTCTCTCTCTGAGATTTTTTCCCGTGCAGGCTCTTTTCGTACCGGCTTTTCCTGTGCAGGCTCTTTGCGCTCCGGCTTTTCCTGGATTGTTTCTTTCCGTGCCGTTCTCTCCTGCGCGGTATCTCTGCGCTCCGCTTTTTCCTGAACAGACTCTTTTCGTACCGGCTTTTCCTGTACTGGTTCCTTTTTCAAAGCTTCTCCCCGTACCGTCTCCCGGCGGTTCTGCTTTTTCCGGGAAGGCTCTTTTTGCTCCTGTCTTTCCCGTATATACTCTTTCTGCTCTGGTTTTTCCTGTACTGGCTCTCTATGTATGCTTCTTTCCTCTACAGGCTCCTTATTCACAGGCTGTTCCCGCGCCGGCTCCTCTCTGTTCCTGATTACCACGGATTCCAGCTTCTGCTCTTCCTTCTCCGCCGTCTTCCGTTCCATGCCGTACTGAATATTTTCCTCCGGCAGCACCTTACGCAGCACTCTCTCCAGTGTGGTACGCTCTATGGGCTTGGGAATAAATTCCGTAAATCCCTCATGACGGAACATTTCCCTGGCACCGCTGATGGTATTGGCCGTCAAAGCCACCACCGGAAGCTCTTTGTACATGCCGTTGTTGATCTCCCGGATACGCCGCAGAGTCTCCACGCCGTCAAATCCCGGCATCATATGATCCAGGAAAATCATATCGTAGTCATCACTGTCCAGACGCTCCACAGCCTCTTTTCCGCTTGAACAGGTATCCACATCAATCCCGTAGCTGCCGAGAACACCCTTGGCCACCACAAGATTCATCTCTTCATCATCAACGGCCAGGGCCTTAACATTTGTGCAGGAGAAGGGCCTGTGGCCTTCCGTTCCCATAAAGCCGTATTCTTCCGCATCCCCGTTGAGGAGATTTGCCACAGACAAGGCAGAAAACGGCTTATGAATTATCTGAAGCCGGCTGCCTCTGCTCAAACTGAAATCTCTTTCTGCAATCACAACCACACGGAGCTTATTTGCCAGCTCCTCATAGTAACCACTGTTCTCCTCATACTCGGTCTGAGCAATAAACACGTGTGTCAGTGAATGGTTCTTCTGGAGTTTAACCAGCCCGTCAAAATTGTGGGCCAGATGGCCTTCCAGGCCAAATCCCTCTACCAGATGAAGAATCATTCTGTCATAGTATCCCTTTACTTCATCACAGTTATATTTCTCCGGACGGAAATAGCAGGCAATACAGAGCTTGTCGGCATTCTCCACCACAATAGCCGGAGAGTCATCAGCCACTCCCTGAGGAATGGTAATATGAGCCTCCAGCCCCTCATTCTCCTTGCTGACGAAATGGATAAATCCGCCCATAGAATTGAGAAGCCCCCGTGCAATGGGAATCCCAAGCCCCAATCCTCCGGAAAAACGGCTTTTTCCGGAATCCGCCTGATAAAATTCATCAAACATCTGATTGATCTGGGAATCCGTCATACCAATGCCCGTATCGTAAATATCAATAGCCAGATTGACGCCATAATCCTCCTTCCGGCATTCGATACAGACGTGAATGCCGCCCTCTTCCGTAAACTTAATGGAATTTTCCAGAAGAATCTTAAGCACATGGGAAATCTTCTCCGCATCACCAATCAGCACAGACGGTATTTTAGGATCCATGTCAAATACCATTTCCAGATGATTGCGGCTGCCCTGCATAGCGGTCATGGTAATCAAATCATTGAGTACCGAAGTGATAATGTATTCCTGCCTTGAAGCTGTAAGTGTTCCTTCCACAATCTCGGTATAATCAAGCATATTGTTGATCTGATTGGACAGACGCTTGCCTGCAAGCTGAATAGAATACATATCCTCCCGGAATTCTTCGGGAAGCTCCTTCTCCAGTACCACCTCGCTGATTCCAAGCACCATATTAATGGGTGTGCGCAGCTCGTGGGATACATTGGACAGAAACACCGCATTCTGCCGTCCAGCCTTTTCAAGCTCCGCAAAGGCCGTCTCAAACTCCTTCCTCCCGTCCAGCCTCCGCTTAATCCGGTATCTTGCAATGGCCAGCGCTCCCACAGTCACAGAGACATCAATACCCAGGCGTATCATATCCTGGGGTATCATATCCCGCGTAATGGTATTCAGTATCAAAAAATGATACAGCAGCTCCACTACATACAAGGCGGCCGTCATATACAACAGCCGCTTTTTATCAAACATGGAAAAAACAAGAATCACCATACAGGCTACGGCCGGAATATCATAAAGACTGCTCTTATGTACACCGAAGAAAAAAAATCCAATCATCATTAAGCCGGCACACAGATTCTTATAAAATGATTCTGACCCAAATCTTCCAATATGAAGGCACCACACCAGAGTATTGCCTACTAAAATAACGGGAATCATCCAAAATTCCCATGACAATGCAAGGGTAATCACTATTAAAAATACGCCAAACACCGTAACAATCGTTGCCAAAAGCAGATGAATGCTGGTCTGATCCTCTGTTCTCATTCTTTATCAAACTCCTTTGCCACCCGTTTCAACAATTCCTGGGGGAAAAATGGTTTTTTCAGATAATTCACCGCTCCAAGATTAATCGCCCTTTTCACATCATCTTCATATCCCGACGCGGTAAGGAAAATCACGGGCATATCGTAAGCGGAAGCTTTCATGCGCTCGAAGGTTTCAATACCGTCCATCTCCGGCATGGCAATGTCTAAAAGAACCAGATCAAATTCTTCGCTCTTCAGTTTTTGGAGGGCCTCTCTTCCAGATTCTACGAGAGCTACATCATATACCTTCCCCAGAATCATTTTTGTTCTCTTCAGGTTCATTGTGTCGTCATCGACTACCAAAATACGCTTCACCATAACGCTGCCTCCTATTCACTCTTAAAGATTTCCTTAATCTCCATTATTTTTATTTTAAAGCAGGAATGCCATAAAGTCAACTGTATCCGGACCTTTTACCTTCTATCACACAAGGACGGAAATTTCCGGAAAAAAGCAGAAAAAAAAGGATACTGCTTCAAGCCTCAGCCTGTTGTAATATCCTTTTGTCTCTATACCGGGATTCTCTTATTATACAGTTTCTACTCGCCCAGATAAGCCTTCTTCACCGAATCATCGTTCAACAGCGCCTCCGCTTTTCCGTCAAGTACAATGTTTCCTGTCTCCAGTACATAAGCCCGGTCTGCGATGGAAAGAGCCTTTTTCGCATTCTGCTCCACCAGAAGTACGGTCGTTCCTCCCTCGCTTACCTCTCGGATAATATCAAAAATCTCATTTACAAAAATAGGGGACAATCCCATAGAGGGCTCATCCATCAGAATAATTCTGGGACGGGACATCAGTGCACGGCCCATGGCCAGCATCTGCTGCTCGCCGCCGGAAAGGGTTCCGGCCATCTGGGTTTTCCGCTCTTCCAGACGGGGAAAGCGCTTATACACGCGGATCAGACTTTCCTCGACTTCCTCCTTATCCTTTCTGGTAAACGCTCCCATCTTCAGATTCTCCAGTACCGTCAGCTGGGCAAAGACCCGGCGCCCTTCCGGTACATGAGCCATACCCATGGAAACAATCTTGTGGGCCGGAGTAGAGGTAATATCCTGTCCCTCAAAGAGAATCTGTCCCTTCTTCGGAGCAGTCAGCCCTGTAATACTGTGAAGAATCGTTGTCTTACCAGCTCCATTGGCGCCGATGAGTGCAATGACCTCTCCTTCGTTTACCTCAAAGGAAACTCCCTTGATAGCCTGTATCATACCATAAAATACTTCTATATCCTTAATTTCCAACATTGCCATTGCCGTATCCTCCCAATTAAAATTCCACCATACTTCTTATCCGGAAGTAATATTATTCCCCAAGATATGCCGTAATTACCTTCGGGTCATTCAGCACCACACTGGTTTCTCCCTCTGTGAGAATCTGTCCAAAATTCAGGACGGTCAGCTGCTCACAGATTCCGGATACCAGCTTCATATCGTGCTCAATGAGAAGAATCGTCATATGGAATTCATCCCGCACAAAACGGATGGTATTCATCAATTCCTGGGTCTCGTTGGGATTCATGCCTGCCGCAGGCTCGTCTAAAAGCAGAAGCTTGGGATCCGTTGCCAGCGCTCTGGCGATTTCCAGCTTTCTCTGCTTGCCATAGGGCAGATTGGATGCCTTGTAATCTGCTTCTTTGTCCAGATCAAAAACCTTCAGAAGCTCCATGGCCCGCTCATCCATTTCTTTCTCTACTTTATAGTACTTCGGCAGACGTAAGATTCCCGTAAGGGCAGAATACTTATAGTGGTTGTGAAGCCCTGCTTTCACATTATCCCGGACCGTCAGGTCTCCAAAGAGGCGGATATTCTGAAATGTTCTTGCAATTCCGTGCTGATTGATCTCAATGGTCTTCTTTCCTGTTATATTCTCTCCATCCAGAAGAATATAGCCGTCTGTGGGCTTATAGACACCCGTCAAAAGGTTAAATACCGTCGTCTTGCCTGCTCCGTTGGGTCCAATCAGGCCATAAAGCTGTCCCTCCTCAATGGTCAGATGAAAATCATCCACCGCCCGGAGCCCGCCAAAAGAAATTCCCAGTTCTTTCACTTCCAATAAAGCCATTCCTTATGCCTCCTTTTCCTGATTCTTCCGCCCGATAAGCGCCTTTAAAGAATAACGCTCCCGGAAGGCCTGCCCTCCCGGACTGGAGGTAAAGATCATGGTTGCAATCAAGACAACCGCATACATCAGCATACGGTAATCATTCAGGCTTCGCAGCATCTCCGGCAGCAGTGTCAAAACTACCGCAGCGATAATGGAGCCGCGGATATTGCCAATCCCCCCAAGCACTACAAATACCAGAATCATAATAGACATATTATACCCAAAGTTCTTCGGCTGGGCTGCCAGCGTTGACAGGTTGTGGGCATAAAGAACCCCTGCCACTCCTGCTAAGGACGCAGACACAGTAAAGGCCAGAAGCTTATATTTTGTCACATTGATTCCCACGGACTCCGCAGCGATCCGGTTATCGCGGATAGCCATAATCGCCCGGCCCGTACGGGAATTCACCATATTTATCACAACAAAAAGGGTGATCAGGATCAAAACAATTCCTATAAAGAAGGAAGAATCCTGAGGGGTCCCTGTAATACCCTGGGGACCGTTGATCAGTACCTCTCCTCCTGGTTCCATATTCAGCGAAAACGCGTCTTCAATAGAAATATGAAATCCATTCACATCCCGGCCCAGAAAAATAATATTAACCACGTTTTTAATAATTTCTCCAAAAGCCAGCGTCACAATGGCCAGATAGTCGCCCCGCAGACGCAGAACGGGAACGCCAATCAAAAATCCAAACAGAGCCCCTGCGGCAGCACCAATCAAAATTGCCAGGAAGAAACGCAAAGCCCCTGCTGGAACTGCCTCTTTCATACAAAGTGAGAACAGCGCACTGGAAAAGGCTCCCACACACATAAAGCCTGCATGGCCCAGACTCAGCTCGCCTGAAATTCCCACCACCAGGTTCAGGGATACTGCCAGAATCACATACATACATAAGGGCACCAGAAGCCCCCGAAGCAGACTGGAAACCATTCCTGCCTTCAGCAGAATCTCCATCACCACATAGGCAGTAACCACCATGCCATATGTAATTAAATTGCTTCTTGTATTTTTACTCAATGCTTTCATTTTCATCTGTCTCCCACCTACACTTTCTCCTGAATCTGCTTACCCAAAAGTCCGGTAGGCTTTACCAGAAGCACAATCACCAGTACCGCAAATACAATTGCATCCGCAAGCTGGGCAGAGATATAGGCTTTACCCAATATCTCAATCACACCCAGAAGGATACCTCCCACAAAAGCACCCGGAATGGAGCCGATTCCGCCAAATACGGCTGCCACAAACGCCTTGATTCCCGGCATGGCACCTGTGTAGGGCGTCAAAGCCGGATAGGAAGAACACAGAAGCACACCGGCAACTGCTGCAAGACCGGAGCCAATGGCAAAAGTAAGAGCAATAGTAGCATTTACATTTACGCCCATCAGCTGAGCCGCCCCGCTGTCCTCGGATACTGCCAGCATGGCCCGGCCGGACTTGGAATATTTAATAAAGGATGTCAGTCCCGCCATAATCACAATACAGGCAATAATCGTGACAATGGTCTCTCCGGAAATAATGACTGCTCCGTCCGCCAGAGAGATCGGATCTATAGAAACCACAGAGGTAAAGGACTTTGTGTTGGATCCATAAATCAAAAGCGCCACATTCTGAAGGAAATAGCTTACTCCGATAGCCGTAATCAGAACCGCCAGCTTTGATGCCTTTCGCAGCGGCTTATAAGCAATCCGTTCAATCAGCATGCCAAGCGCCGTACAGACAACGATCGAAATCAGAACACTGATAACCGGCGGCAGACCCATACCGCTCATCGTTGAAAACACCACAAAGCCGCCCACCATAATTACATCGCCATGAGCAAAATTCAACATCTTAGCAATACCATACACCATGGTATATCCCAGAGCAATAATCGCGTACACACTGCCCAGGCTGATCCCATTTACCAGATAGGATATAAATTCCAACATACATAACACCTCTTCATCCTATTAAATTCTACACAATTTGCGATATATTATAGCATATAAACAAGGCTTGCACAAGCTAAAAGAAAGTGTAACCCTTTAGATTTTTTATGCCTGCTTCTACATCGAATGTACTGTTACAAGAAAACAGAGGGACCGCCAAGGACCCTCTGCCTGAATATAAACTATTTTTTACAGAGCAACGCCCTCGCCGCCCTTAATCTGTACAATCAGCGGAGCCTTGTTGGGCTCGCCGCTTGCTTCCCAGCTGATCCCCTTGCCGGTGATGCCATCAAAGGTAATGCCTGTCATAGCAGTCTTCATCGCATCGCAGATTGCGGACGCATCCATATCAGGCGTCACGCCTGCCTCTTCCATGGCTGCCTTTAACACATAGATACAGTCATAAGCATCCGCTGCAAACTGGTTGGGAACCTCGTTAAACTGCTCCTGGTACTTGGTTACAAAGCTCTTAACCTGCTCATCATCAGAATTGGCAACAAAGGGAGCCATATACATCAGATCTTCTGCCAGAGAAGTGTCAAAATTCTCTACGGACAGAATTCCATCCATTCCGTCCACACCGAAAAATACGGGAGCATAACTCTGCTTTTTGCACTCTTTCAGAACCAGCGAAGCCTCTGTGTAGTAGAAAGGCATATACAGAAGTTCAGCGCCTGCGTTCTTTGCCGCAGAAACCTGTACAGAAAAATCTGTCTTGTTGCTTGCATCAAAGGCACCGTCTTTTGCTTCTGTCACAATCTCAAAGTCCTGATTCTCAGCCTCTGCACGGAATGCTTCATAGATACCGGCTGAGTAGGGATCGGAGCTGTCGTAGATCACTGCTACTTTGGAAGCCAGCTTGTTCTCACCGATGTACTTTGCAGACTCCAGACCCTGGTTCGGATCTGAGAAGCACATACGGAATGCATTGTCATACTGTACACACTTTACGGCTGTTCCGGAGGGAGTAAGCTGGAACAGATTGTCCTCATGTGTCTTCTCTCCTACTGCGATACAGGGGTTAGAGGTAACGCTTCCAACCAGAAGCTGCATCCCCCAGTCCTTCAGGGTATTGTATGCATTGACAGATTTCTCCGGATCATGCTCGTCATCCTGGAACTGGAACTCAATCTGAACGCCATTGATGCCGCCTGCCGCATTGATCTCCTCCACTGCAATCTCAGCGCCTCTTTGTACAGCCATGCCGTATACGGCCGCTCCGCCTGTGGTAGGTCCAATGCCGCCCACTTTAAATACAGCCCCGCCGCTTGCTGCGGGCGCCTCTGTATCATCGCCTGCTTCTGCCGGCGCTTCGGTTTCTGTCCTGTCTTCTGCCGGTGCGCTTGTCTCTCCGCCTTTGCCGCCGCAGGCTGCAAGGGAAAAGGTCATAGCACATGCTAACAATAAACATAATGCTTTCTTTTTCATAATGTTTCCTCCTTTATTTGTTTATATCGTTCTTTATATTACTCCCAACAAAATTCATTTGTCAATTCCTTTTCTGCGGAAAATCTCAAATTTTTTGCCATTTTTACCTTATTTTTACAATTTTAGTGCTTTAATGGGATGAACTGCCTATTTCCGTTCCTTAATGCTTACCATATTTCCGCTTACGGACAGCTGCCGGATGCTGCGCAGGAAACTGGAAAGGCGGCTGTAACCGTAATCCTTCAGATCGAAAGCCGGATGCTTTTTATGAATTTCTTCATAAACCAGGGACAGATTCTCAACCTGCCCGCCATTATCCCGGATAAAGACCAGAATCTCCTTCTCCAGCTTGTGCCGGTCCAGCTGATCGCCTACCCCTACCGCGTAAGCGGAATCGATTTTGTACAGGTAAAGCCTGGGACAGGTATCCTGCAGAAATACCACCAGCTTGGTGTAGCCGTAGTTACGCACGTCAAAATCCGTGAATTTGTCATTGAGACGGCTTCCGATTTCTCCCAGATAAGTGATTTTTCCTTTATTTTCATTGTCATTGATAAAGGAAATAACCGCCTCTTCAATCTGAGACAAGGGCGTAACTCCGCTTCCATGATCCTCTTCCGCGTTTTTGGAGCCTTTGCGGCTTACAGGACTTTGGGATGTATTTTCCACATCATTGACCTGCTTGTTGAT
Source organism: uncultured Lachnospiraceae bacterium (assembly GCA_949740535.1). Lineage (GTDB taxonomy): Bacteria > Bacillota > Clostridia > Lachnospirales > Lachnospiraceae > Laedolimicola. Next base: position 24,172 of record CATJHO010000129.1, on the reverse strand, counting down.
CAGATTCAGGTGGATAAATTTATTGCAGGCCTTTGTGAGGGCCATAGGCGTTTTGGACTCTCCCATGCCGATAACATACATGTTCTCCTCCCGAAGGCGCATGGCCAGCCGGGTAAAATCACTGTCGCTGGTCACCAGACAGAAGCCGTCCACCTTCCCGGAGTAGAGAATATCCATGGCATCGATCACCATAGCCATATCTGTGGCATTCTTTCCTGAAGTGTAGGCAAACTGCTGCACCGGCGTAATGGAATTCTCCAGCAGAATTTCCTCCTTCCAGCCGTTTCCTCTGGTGGACCAGTTGCCGTAGATCCTTCGGAAGGATGCGTAGCCATAGTTTTCTATCTCATTAAAAATACTTGCCGCGTATCTGGCGCTGATATTGTCTGAATCTATTAATACTGCAAATTGTTTTTTGTCTTCTATTTGTTCCATAATACCTCCTTTTCCCCTTCCGCAGTCTTACCGCGGATTGTCCGCCGCCAAGAAACAGCGTCTTTTCTCTGCTCTGCTTTCAGACTATGAATCCTGCCGCTTTGTTTTCCCCTTCAAAGCAAAAGAATTCAACATCTTTCTTCCTATTATAAAGAGGGGGAAGCCTATGACACCGCTTCCCTTCTCTTTCCGTTGCAAAAGACATTTGTCCGTGTACAGAAGACACATCATCTGCCTTTTGGCGCTGTATTGATCCTTTTTCTTTTGCTGCCTCCATGCCGGCCGGATTAAGGCTTTACGCAGAGTACTACTCTGCCAGCAGTGCCTCCGCCAGTTTCTTCATAGCTTCCCGGTCCGCCTCTTTCATGGTGGAGCGGATGGTTACCACCGGTTCACAGATGGTGATATTCTTCATCTCATCCAGCACGCCCCGCATGGTCCGGGCTGCTGAAGGCGCCCAGGTGCCGTTTTCCAGAAGGGCTGCCTTCCGGTTCCGGTAGGTCTTTGCCCGCAGATGATGCAGAAAGTCCTCCATACAGGGGAACACGCCGCCGTCATAGCTTGCCGCAGCCAGTACCAGGCGATCGTAACGGAAGGCCTCTGCCACGACTCTTGGCATGTCCGCTCTGGCCAGATCGTAGGCCTTCACCGGAATCTCTGTCAGCTCTTCCAGCATGGCCTTAAGCTCCTGGGCCGCCTTCGCCGTATTACCGTGGATGGAAGCAAAGGCAATGACAATTCCCGGCTCTTCCGGCGCGTAACTGCTCCAGGTCTGGTATTTCTCCAGATAGTATCCCAGATTATCCTTTAAAACAGGTCCGTGTAAGGGACAGATCATTGCGATATCCAGCGCCGCCGCCTTCTTCAAAAGGGCCTGCACCTGGGCGCCGTATTTTCCCACAATGTTGATATAGTAGCGTCTGGCCTCATCCGTCCAGTCTTCTTCTGCATCCAAAGCTCCGAATTTGCCAAAGCCGTCGGCAGAAAACAGAATCTTTTCCGAGGACTCATAGGCTGTCATCACCTCCGGCCAGTGTACCATGGGCGCCATCACAAAGGTCAGGGTATGGCTTCCCAGACTTAACGTATCTCCCTCTTTGACCGTCACACAGCGGTCTGTCAGATCCATCTCAAAGAACTGAGGAAGCATGGCAAAGGTCTTGGGATTGCCCACCAGCTGCATCTGGGGGTATTTTTCCGCCAGCCTGCGGATACTTCCTGCATGATCCGGCTCTAAGTGGGATACCACCAGATACTCCGGCGCAGCTCCTTCCAGCACTTCTTCCAGATTGGAAACCCAAGCCTCTTCGGCCCTGGGATCTACCGTATCCATGATCGCTGTCTTTTCGTCCACAATTACATAAGAATTGTAAGAAACCCCATTGGGAACCACATACTGGCTCTCAAACAGGTCAATGGTTTTATCGTCTACTCCTACATAATATACGGAATCTGTAATCTGCTTTTTCATTCCGTTCATCCTCCGATTCTTTCCTTTTTTCCACTTGTTAAGGTCCTTACAAATTGTACACAACTTTTGGAGTTCTGGCAAGTACTTTAATGGGAGATTCCGATCTTGCGGCCAGAATATTCCCGGCCGCTTATCCGGTTTCATTTTTCAGAGTGTTCTAGAGATTTTTCCACACCACAGCTGTCATCGTAAAATAACAGGCCAGACCGCCTATGAGATTGGTTACGGGCTCAGCGGCCAGAACACCGTAGATTCCAAGGCCCCACAGATGTGGAAGGATCAGAATCAGCGGAACACCCAGGACAGCTTTACGGAACAGAGAGAAGAAAACGGCCTGCTTCGCTTTTCCAAGGCTCACAAATACGGTCTGGCCCACATACTGAAAAGCCATAAATACAAACAGTGCAAAATGCCAGCGCATGGATATCACTGATACTTCAAGGAGCTCTGGTTCTCCGTTGAACAGCCGCACTGCCAGCTGGGGAAACAGAATAAGGACAACCCAGACAGCCGCCGCATAAGCCAGCGTTACACGGCGGATAAAGCGGATTCCTTCCTTTACCCTGGTATTCTCTCCTGCGCCGTAATTGTAACCCAGAACAGGCTGGGCGCCCTGGGTGAAGCCCTGCATGGGCATCTGGACTACCTCCCGGACGGAATATATAATGGTCATAGCGCCCACATAGAGATCTCCCCCGTAGAACTGCAGGGAGGCATTGCAGAAAATCTGAACCAGGCTGTTGGTAATAGACATGGTGAAGCCGGACAGGCCCAAGGCCAGTATCTGCCTGACAATCTCCCGGCGAAGACTAAGAGCGGATCGGTGCAGGCGCAGAATTGCCTTCTTTCCGCTTAGAAAGCTTAACACCCAGACAGCCGAAACCAGCTGGGAAAGAATCGTAGCGGCAGCAGCTCCCTGAACACCCAGATTCAGAGCAAAGATAAAAACAGGGTCCAGAATCAGATTCAGAAAAGCTCCTATTACTACCGTAAGCATCCCTGTCCTGGCAAATCCCTGGGATTCAATGAAGGGATTCATCCCCAGTCCCAGCATTACAAAGAGATTTCCCGCCAGATAAACATCCATATAAGCATCTGCATAGACAATTGTTTCAGAACTTGCCCCAAACAGATAGAGAAGGGGCGTCTTACACAGATACCCCGTTACGGTAAGAATGGTACCGAACACCAACAGCAGTGTCAGGGAATTCCCCATAATCTGTTCTGCCTTTTTCTCATTTCCACGTCCCCGCTCGATGGAACACAGGGGCGCCCCGCCGCTTCCGCACAGATTGGCAAAGGCATTAATGATCGTGATTACCGGGAAAGCCACTCCCACGCCTGTAAGGGCCAGACGGCCATCTCCCGGCATATGGCCCAGATACATCCGGTCCACAATATTGTAGAGGACATTGACCAGCTGGGCCAGAATCATAGGAAGGGACAGACGCACAATGCCGGCGGCCATACTTCCTTTGGTAAAATCATGTTTATCTCTCAAACTCTGCGGCATGAAAAAAACCTCCCTTTCATAATTATATTACAAAGTTATGAAATCGGGAAGTTTTTTCCTTGGAATGAACCAGGGCCGCCTTCTCACAGCTGTTTCTTACCGCAGAGTCTGTCTTTTCACGCTTTGTGTCCGCTGCAGCCGTGTTTGTCTTCACCGCAATGGTGTCCGCCACAGGAATGGCCGTGGTCATGATCATGGTGGTTACAGTGTACATCGGGGTTAAATTCCAGATTTCCTGCCAGGTAAGCTTTTACTGCTCCATCCGCATCCCCGGACACGCCGCCCAGCAGCTGGATGCCCGCGTCTGCCAGCGCCATCTTGGCTCCCCCGCCGATTCCGCCGCAGATCAGGGCGTCTGCCCCTGCCTGGGAGAGAAAGTCTGCCAGGGCGCCGTGCCCCTGTCCATTGGTGTCCACTACTTTTTCCTCCACAATCCTTCCGTCCTCAATGTCGTAAAGCTTAAACTGCTCTGTGTGTCCAAAATGCTGGAAAATCAATCCGTTTTCATAAGTTACTGCAATTCTCATCTTATTTTCTCCCTTCTCTGTTACAGCCTGCTTACGGACAGAACCATCTGCTTTTCTGCAGGCTCTTTGACAATAACGAAAGGCAGAGCCGTCACAAAGCCGGTAATTTCCCCCTGCAATCAGCAGCGCCTTCCCGTGTACAATACTGTCGGCAATCTTTTCTCTGGCTGTTTCGTAGATTTCGGTCACCGTCGTCCTGGATATATCCATCCGGCCGGCACACTGCCCGTGGGTCAGTTTTTCCAGATCCACAAGGCGGATCACCTCGTATTCATCCACGGTCAGAACGACCTGCCCACAGGAAATCCCCTCCGGGATAAAGCTCTCATATGCTGGTTCCATACAGATTCTTCTTAAGCGTCTTGGTCTTGGCATGGTATTGCTCCGTTGTAAACATTTCCGTTATATGTCGAAAATATTATAACCGGATTCTCAAAGAAATGCAAGAAGAGATCCACTTCCTGAAATGTTTGTTTTTTCAAATCCGGAAAAGGAGGTGAGAACTCACCGATATTCCTGATTGAGATTTTTTGATCCATTCAGTATGACAGCCAAAATACCAGAAAACAAGAATTACTTACATTTTTTTCCATATTATGCTATGAGAAATACAGACACTGCTAAAATTTATCAGATTGTCTTTTTCTAAAAAAGCTGTATACTAAAGAAGAAAACAATTTTAAAGGACAACACAGGTATGAACAATAATGAACAAACACGAACAGAACAACTGGAGCAGCCGGATATATCCAAAAACTCCGGAACAAAAGAAAATCAAGAAACGGTTAAAAATATAACTGCAGCTGAAAATACAGATAAGGCAGGCATCGCAAAAAACCTGCCAGCAGAAAAAAACGCGGAAAACACACAAGAGCAGAAAACAGCGGATGCATCTGAAGAACTCCATATGCAGACTGCCGCCAAGAACCCAGACAAAGTCGAATTTCCAGAGGAAACCACCGATCTCTTAGAGGAATCCCCGGAAACAGACACGCCCCAAAAGCGTTTCCCCATCCTGCCTCTGGTTCTGGGCATTCCCATACTCTGTCTGCTCATCGCCTATGCAGCCGGGGTCTGTTATTTTCAGAGCCGTTTTGTGGGCGGCACAGTGATTGACGAGATGGATGTCTTTGGACTGTCCATTGCTGATTTGGAGCAGCAGGTACGCGGCTACTCCATTCAGGTCGTACAGCGTCAGTCAGACGGGGCTTTTTGTAACGAGGAAATCAAAGGGGCGGATATCGGTCTTTCCTATTCTTCCACAGAACCCTTTCAGGAAATTCTGCAAAACCAGAACCGCTGGCTTTGGTTTCTGAATCCGGGAGAATCTCATGAAGCGGTCGGCATTGTCACCTATGACACCGATTCCCTGGATGCAACGGTTAAGAATCTCAGAGGATTTGATCCGGACTTTGCCGCAGCACCTGCAGACGCCTACATAACTGATTATGATCCGCAAAATGGCTTTCAAATCGTGGAAGAGGTACAGGGGAACCAGCTGAACCAAAGGAAAACCCTGGAAGCTGTTCGAGAGGCTGTGGAGCGCCTGGCTCCAGAGATCCATCTAGTCGAGGCTGACTGCTACGAAAAACCGGCAGTTACTACAGAGGATACGGATTTCAAAGAAGCCTTTGACAAGCTTCAGAGCTATGCTGATATCACCATCACCTACAACTTTGGGAGCAGGCAGGAAGTGCTGGACGGAATCACTATCTGCGGCTGGCTCCAGGTAGACGGCTATGATATAGCTCTGGATCAAACGAAGGTAGAAGAATATGTAAGCACACTTCGAAAAAATTACGACACCATTTTCCGCCCCCGGACGTTTAACACCAGCTATGGAAAAGAAATTACCATCAAAAACGGAGACTACGGCTTCTGGATGGATACGGAACAGGAAACGGCAGAGCTGGCCGCTATGATTGAGCGGGGTGAAAGCGGAGAACGGACACCGGTTTACCGGCAGAAGGGAGCCTCCTACGATGCGCCGGATTATGGCGATACCTATGTGGAAATCAACCTTACTGCCCAGCATCTGTTTCTTTATAAAGATGGAACTCTGATTCTGGAATCAGACTTTGTATCGGGTAATGTGGCCCGCGGCTATACCACACCAGGCGGAATCTATGGTCTTACCTACAAGCAGCGTAACGCAACCCTCACCGGAGAGACCTACCGGACACCGGTTTCCTACTGGATGCCCTTCAACAACAATATTGGGATGCATGATGCTGTCTGGCGGAAACAGTTTGGCGGAAATATCTATCTGACCAACGGCTCTCACGGCTGTATCAATCTGCCCTATTCTGCCGCCCAGACCATTTATAACACGATTGAAAAGGATACGCCGGTTATCTGTTATTATCTTCCCGGCACAGAACCTGTTCCTGTAACGGAAACACCTGCTGAGCCTGGGCAGGCGGAAGGAGCGTCCCAGCCGGAGACTCCGGTGGAAGAGCCTGCGCCGGAAGCTGCACCGCCAGAGCCGGTTCCCGCTCCAGAAGAACAGGCGCCCCAGGAAGGGGTTCCTCAGTAAAGACTGTTCAAAAACGGGCCGGAAGCTTACAACAGCTTTCAGCCCGTTTGATTACAACCTTGCATTTTCATGCCTGGTTTCATCCCGCAGTTTATCTAAATCATGTTACAAACCATGTTCTCCTCTTATCCTTCTATTTCTCCCGTAAACTCCGGCTCCTTCTCCAGAATCTCCATAAATTCCTCTCCGGTAATGGTCTCTTTCTCATAAAGGAACTTCGCGGTCTCATGCAGCTTCGACAGATGCTCTGCCAGCAGCTTTCTGGCCTTCTCATGCTGTTCCTTTACAATGGCGGATACCTTCCTGTCAATCAGAGCTGCCGTCTCATTGGAGCAGGCCAGAGAGGTATCTCCGCCCAGATACTGACTGTTCACCGTCTCCATGGCTGTCATATCAAACTCCTCTGTCATGCCAAACCGGGTGACCATGGCCCTGGCAAGTTTTGTGGCCTGCTCAATATCATTGGCAGCACCTGTGGTAATGGATTGGAAAACCAGCTCCTCCGCCGCGCGGCCGCCGGTGTAAACAGCAATCTTATTCTCCAGCTCCTCCTTGGTCATAAGATTATGCTCCCCTTCCTCCACCTGCATGGTATACCCCAGCGCACCGGATGTCCGCGGAATAATGGTAATCTTATGTACCGGCGCAGAATGGCTCTGAAGCGCTGCCACCAGTGCATGTCCCACCTCGTGATACGACACCGTCAGTTTTTCCTTATCCGACAATACTTTGTTCTTCTTCTGATAACCGGCAATAACTACCTCAACACTCTCCTCCAGATCGCTTTGGATCACATATTTTCTGCCCTGACGCACTGCCCGCAGAGCGCCCTCATTGATCATATTGGCCAGCTCTGCGCCGGAAGCTCCTGCCGCTGCGCGGGCAATGGCATTGAAATCCACATCATCCGCCAGCCTGATCTTTTTGGCATGAACCTTCAGAATATCTTCCCGTCCCTTTAAATCCGGAAGCTCCACCGGCACCCGCCGGTCAAACCGTCCCGGACGAAGGAGCGCCGGATCAAGCGATTCCGGCCGGTTGGTTGCGGCCAGTATAATCACGCCTTTGCGCCCGTCAAAGCCGTCCATCTCCGTCAGCAGCTGGTTTAAGGTCTGCTCCCGCTCATCATTGCCGCCCATTCCGCCCCCGTCACGCTTCTTTCCGATGGTATCAATCTCATCGATAAATACAATACAGGGAGCTTTCTCATTGGCCTGCTTGAACAGATCCCGCACCTTGGCCGCGCCCATGCCCACGAACATCTCCACAAACTCCGAACCGGAGATGGAGAAGAAGGGAACCTCCGCCTCCCCGGCCACTGCTTTGGCCAGCAGGGTTTTGCCGGTGCCCGGCGGGCCCACAAGAAGCGCTCCCTTGGGCATCGATGCGCCGATCTCTGCGTATTTCTCCGGGTTGTGCAGGAAATCTACAATCTCCGTCAGAACCTCCTTGGCCTCATCCTCCCCGGCCACATCCCTAAACTTGATTCCTGTGGTGGATTCCACATAAATCTTGGCATTGCTCTTGCCAAAGGTCATGGCATTGCCCATGGTCCCGCCCATGCGCCTGCTCAGACTCCGCATAAGCAGCTGGCCGATGGCGATCATGGCAATAAAGGGAAGCAGAGAAATCAAAAAGGACATCCACCAGGACGGTTCCTCTACAATCTCCGTGCCAAACCGGGCTCCTGCCTCATGAAGACGGTCCACCAGGCCCGGGTCATAAAATACTCCTGTTTTGTAATAACCGGTAGTCTCCGCCGTATCGGAAAAGATAATCTGGTTGTCCTCCACCTGGACTTCTTTGATCTGTTTCGCATCGATCATATCCAGAAAGGTATCGTAACCTACCTGTGTCACCTTGGGCGACAGCGCCCTTGGAATAAACAGTGTATTTAAGAGGATCATGACCAGCAGTACCACAAAATAGTAATATAAAAACGGTTTCTTCGGATTCTTAACTTCTTTCACTGTACCTCTCCTTAAATTATATCTCCGGCTTTCGATCGTCCGTCACAGACAGACATTTACCTTAACATCATAGGGGAGTGTACCACCAAAGCGGTTTTGATGCAAGAAAGGAAGTCTAAAACAATTCTTAAATTTTTATAATACGGCTCTTTTTACCTTTTTGGTCCCTGTATGCTCTTGCCAGCAGAGCGTAATTTGATATAATATATACGCTGTACCCTCTCTTGACAAGGGCATACGCGCCTCTGTCAAGAGAGGGTACGGAAACTTACTCTTAACAGGCAGGGGTGCCGCCCTCTTATATAAGGAGAAAAACCATGCGCTATATTCTTTCAGACATTCACGGCTGCTATGAAGAATTCCGGGAACTGCTGGAAAAAATTCATTTTTCAGAAACCGATGATCTTTATATCTTAGGGGATGCTATGGACCGGGGGCCTCAGCCCATGAACGTGATCCAGGACCTCCTCGCCCGGCCCAACGTAACTTATATTGTGGGAAATCACGACTATATGATGCTGCGCGCGCTGAAAAAACTGGCCGTGGAAATCACGGAAGAAAACTGTGAAAACCACCTTTCCTCTAAAGATCTGATGAATTATTATTACTGGATTCAGGACGGCGGAAGAATCACGGCCGATCAATTCCGGGCTCTCCAAAGAGATCAGCAGCAGTGCATTCTCGATTACCTCGAAAATGCACTGCTCTATGAAGTGCTGGAGCACCAGGGAAAGCAATTATTCCTGGTTCATGCAGGAATTCAGAACTTCCAGGAACAAAAAGATCTGGAGCAGTATGAACTCCCGGATTTTATATTCGGACGCACAGATTACAGCCAGAGATACTATAAGGACTTCCGGAAAATCGTGGTCACCGGCCATACCCCCACACCGCTTATCCGCTCGGACAGCAGACCACTGGTCTACCAGGGAAACGGACATATTGCCATTGACTGCGGCTGTGTATTCGGCGGAAATCTGGCCGCTTACTGTGTGGAGACAGAGGAAACAGCCTATGTCCAAAGCAAAAAGAAACGCGGAAACAGAACTGCTGTCAAATAAACTTGTATTTACAGGCTCTCCTGCCGGATACTGTCAATCATATTCTCCCCCCTTATCCGGCTTCTGGCGTACATCATTGTGGCAGACACCACCAGAAACACACTGCACACGGCGATCAAAATACTGGCCGTTGGAATGTAAAAGCCTGTATCCATACTGCTGGCCACTACCTGATAGATTCGCAGAGTAACCAGGAAGGACACCGGAAGCCCATAAAGCAGCGCCTTGCACCCATAGAGTACACATTCATAATTCAGCATCCGCCGAAGGGACTTCGGCGTCATCCCCACAGAACTGAGCACCGCAAATTCCTTCCTCCGCAGCAGCACCCCGGTAGAAATGGTATTAAACACATTTGCCACCGCAATCAACGAGATTAAGGCAATAAATCCAAAGGTAAATATATCCACCGTCATAAGCAGGCTTTTGTGCGTCTGGCGTGTCTCCGCCTCATTTATCACAAAGAAATAGCTCTCATAGCTCCCGTCCAGAATCAATGCCTCCAGGCGCTCTGCCGTCTCCCGGTGGTTTTCGGCCTGTATATAGAACTGCACCGTTCTATAATAAGAATTCTCCTCTCCGGCCAGATTCCGAAGCATGCTCTCCGAGAGAAAGACCGAGAAGCCTCCGCCCCACTCTCCGTATAGATTCATCGGCGCGTGCCCGGCAAATACTCCCACCGTTACCCTGCAGGGCTTCTGAAAATCCGTCCGGGGCAGACTCTTCCCTGTTTCTCTCTCCGCCTCATTCCATGCATCGTAATCCGTCATCAGCATCTCAATCTCTCCTCCGGGAGCCTTCAGAATATCAAAAAGGCGGAAACGCTGCTCTGCGGAAATATACCCCTTTACCTGATTGAGGGCAATTACCTTATCCGCCCCCGCCCCCAGATACTCTTCCTTTGGAAGCCCAAGCTCTTCTACATAAGCCTCATACGCCGCATCCTCCAGCACCAGAATCCGGGAATCATAGAACATCAGCTTCCCGTCTTCACGGTAACACCTTCCCCATCCCGTCTCATCATCCTGAGCTTCCAGAAACGCCCGGTAGTCTTTTGACACCAGCTCCGGGTCAAAGGGAACATCCATATTGATGCAGCCCACGGAGAGCATATGGTCCACTCCTTTTGTACCGCGCACACGTTCCCGGATTTCCTCCATCTCGCCTTCCTTCTCCTCCTCAATGTAAATTGAAATATCATTTTCCGAAACATCACTGACTGTGCGGATACTGCTTTTCACGTAAGAGGAAAAAGAGCTTGCAGAGATAAAAAGCACAATGCTGATAACCAGGGAAAAAATAGTCGTCCGGTACTGCTTTTTATTCCGGCTGAAATGCTTTCCGGCAATCATCCCCTCCAGCCCAAACAGGCGGTAAAAAAGCCTCCCTCTGCGTACAACACGTTTCGGCACCTTAATATCTCCTGCCTGACGGACAGCCTCCATCGGTGAAACCCTTGCGGCGCGCCGTGAAGGAATCCAGGCCGAAATCAGCACCGTGATCAGTGCCGTGGCAGCTGCAATCACGACCGCCGGCCAGGAAACATGAAGGTATACAGCCTCCTGGGAATTATACAGATAGGAAAAGGCAGCCCCCGTAAAATGCAGGGTAATTCCAATCCCCACAATCCCGCTTAAGATCCCAAGAGGAATTCCAACAGCACTCACCAGAAGCGCTTCCTTGAATACCATCCCCCGAAGCTGCTTAGGTGCAGCCCCAACAGAAGCCAGAATACCAAACTGCCTGGTCCGGTCACTGACGGAAATGGCAAAGGAATTGTACACCAAAGAAATGCCTCCTGTCATAATCAGAAGAATCAAAACAGATGCCAGTCCATAGAGCATCTGCATAAAGGGCCGGTTCAGAGACACTCCCAGGTAGCGCAGAAGCTCCGAATTATAAGAAGCATAGCTGTTTCCCGACATATACTTCTCTGCGGTCTCATATACATCCGAGGATTTATGACACCGGTAGAAACAGGCAAAGCGGCTGTCACTTTCCGGCTCTTCCTCTGCCACGGTTATGGCGCAGTAGGATGCACTGCCAGAATCCATAAAGCTGGGAGTATCCATCAGCCCCACTACTTTGTAGGTACGCGTTTCCTGTATAACCAGCTCTTCCCCAACTGTAAGCTCTGCGCCATCCTCCTTCATAAGCAGAGGATTGTACAAAAAGAGTTCTTCCGGTTCCTTCCCCGCTGTCATACGTTTCCCGATTTCCAGAGTAAGCGTATCGCCAAGTTCAATATCCGCCTGCCCTGCGGTAAGCGCCATAGAGGCTGCCACAAGCTCCCCCTCATTCTGGGGCATCCGTCCCTTACTCAGATGTATGGGCAGCATTTCCTCTGCCTCCGCCGTCATTCCCATCACAAACAGATAGGGCGCGTGGCTTTCCATACTATCCTCCACGGTAATACCCGGAAGGACAGCAAAACCAATCTCCTGAACAGCCGCCGTCTCCTCCACCTTTTCCCCGCTTTCCAGTTCCCGCACCTGTTCCCCGGAAAGCTCGTAGACAACTCCATGCCAGTTCCCCATCTGGGTAATCACCGCCCGCAGCATATAATTCTGCAGACTGGAAATAAAGGACGTCACTGCCGTCAGCATAGCCGTGGCAAGAATGATGCCGATAATCGTCACACATGTCCGTGTCCTGTTTTTCTTTAAGGTCTTTATGGTGGTTCTTGTAAATACATTCATCGGCGGATCACCTCATCTCTGGCGATTTTCCCGTCTTCAATAGAGATAATGCGATCGGCCTGAAGAGCCAGATTCTCATCGTGGGTGATCATAATCAGGGTCTGCCCGTATTTCTGGTTGGAGAGCTTTAAAAGCTCCATAATCTCCTGGCTGTTTTTGGAATCCAGATTGCCGGTCGGTTCGTCCGCCAGCACAATGGCTGGTGCATTCATCAAAGCCCGGCCAATGGACACTCTCTGCTGCTGGCCGCCGGAAAGCTCATTGGGCAGATGTTTTTTACGTTCTTCCAGATCCAGGGTACAGAGCAGTTCCTTCAGACGCTTCCTATTCACCTCCCGTCCGTCCATCAGCACGGGCAGAGTCATATTTTCCTCCACATCCAACACTGGGATCAGATTATAAAACTGATAGATCAGCCCAATTTCTCTGCGCCGGAAAATGGCCAGCTGCTCCTCATTCTGACTGTAAACATCCTTTCCGTCCAGATATACATGACCGGACGTTGGACGATCCACGCCGCCCAGAATATGAAGCAGGGTAGACTTGCCGGAGCCGGAAGGCCCGATAATCGCCACGAATTCCCCCTGCTGAATCATAAAGGACACATCATCCAGCGCCCGTACCTCATTTTCTCCCTTTCCATATACCTTTGAAAGATGTTCTGCTTTCAATAATTCCATTCTGCTCCTCCATTCCAGTACACATCCTGTTTTAAGAAATGATTTTAAGTTCTTATTCAAGAAGTATAGAGAAAGGAAATGACATCTCAGTGACTTTTTCATGACAGAATTGTCACCTTCAGCCTTTTATACGACTCCCTTGTAGAACCGCATCACAAACCGGGCGCCTCCTTCCGGGCGGTTTTCCACTTTCAATGTTCCATTTTGGGATGTAACAATCATCCGTGCCAGGGCCAGCCCGATGCCCACACTGGTATCTGAAGCATTCTTTCCCTTGTAAAAACGCTCAAAGAGATGGGGCAGATCTTCCGGATCCACGCCTGGTCCATTGTCCTCAATAACAAATTCCGTAAAAAGCTGATTCTCCCTGGCCCAAATCCACAGGGTTCCCCCCTGTCCCGTATGTTCCATACAGTTTTTGAAAATATTTCCCAGAGCTTCCATGCTCCAGGCCATATCGCCGGCAAATCCCACACCGTCTTCTATCTCCCGGATAACCGTCTGCTCCCGAAGCTCCATGGGAATTCCCAGAGGCTCCAGGGCCTTCTCCACAAGCAAAACGGCATCCACCCGCTCTTTTGCAAAAACGGCTGTCCCCGCATCGATTCTGGAAATTTTGAGAAGCGCGTTCACCAGCCAGTCCACACGTTCCAGAAGCTGGCCGCCCTCACAGGAGAGGCGCCGTTTTTCCTGCTCATCCTGCACCATCTGCAGCCGGGCCAGCAGAAGATGTAAAGAAGTGAGCGGCGTCCGAAGCTGATGCGAAATATCCGCCAGCGAATCGCTGAGATACTGTTTTTCCCGCTGGAGACTGTCTGCCTGCCCGGTCAGCCGCAGTAACAGCTTCTCTACCTCATTGGACAGTATAGCCAGTTCACCTTCCCTGTACCGGACCAGATTCAGCTTCCTCTGGCCGTGCAGCATGGTATCCGTATCCTCTGCAAGACTTTTCAGGCATTGATAACGCTCTCTTGTATAGTAGATCCAGTTAAAAAAGAGAACCAGGCCACAGAAGCCTCCATACAGGCTGCAGAGGCTCTGTCCCGGAAAAAACAGATACCCGGCAAAAGCCAAAACCAGAATCAGCAGAAGCGAAACCGCTGTCTGTATCCGGATCTCCCGATTTCGTAAAAACTGCATATTCTTCTCCCTCCCTCACATCCTGCCGGACTTACGCACTTCATCGGCCAGGGTGTACCCCAGCCCCCGTACGGTGCGGATAATCCGGGGATTCTGTGGATCTGTCTCTATCTTCTCCCGAAGCCGCTTAATATAAACCGTCAGGGTATTATCGTTGACAAACTCCCCGGCCGCGTCCCAGATTTCCTCCAAAAGCTGGTTTCTGGAGAGCACCATTCCCTTATGATTTAAGAAAAACAGCAGCAGCCGGTACTCCAGCGCCGAGAGAAAACACTCCTGCCCGCCCTTGGTCACCAGAGCCCGGACGGTATCAACCCGCAGATCCTCAATCTCCAGCACCGCCTGTGTCTTGCCGCAGCGGCGCAGAACGCTCCGGATACGGGATACCAGCTCTCTGGGCCGGAAGGGCTTGCTGATATAATCTTCTGCTCCCAGATCAAGCCCTGTGACCACACTGTACTCATCCCCGGAGGCCGTAAGAAAGATTACCGGAAGATCACTGCTCCCCTTAACCGCCGAACAGACAGCAAAACCGTTGCCGTCTCTTAAGGACACATCCAGAAGAAGCAGATCAAAGGCTTCCTGCTCCACTGCCTTAAGGGCATCCTTCTGTCCCGAAGCCGTACAGACAGAAAACCCCTCCCCCTTCAGCACGGCACTTAAATTTTCCACAATATCCTTATCGTCCTCCACAAGCAGTATTTTTTCCATCTGTCTAAAATCCTTTCTTCTCTTCTCTGTCCCTTTCTTCCACCGCTCAGCGCTCTAAGGAGACATGGCTCTTTGTCGGGCTGAACGCAAGGGACTCCGGCATCAGCAGGCCGTCCTCTCCGGCATAATTTACCAGATGTGCGATCTCCGCCCCTTCCTGCCGTCCGGCCCAGTCATATATGCTTCTCTTTGTGCTCCCGTCTTCCTTCTTCTCCTCTACCATAACATAGGCAGTCTCCTCCTGCAATGCCGCCGTCAGGGTTCCCCTTGGAATCTCCCGCTCTCTCAGCAGTTCGTGCTCTTCGCTGTATTCCAGCAGAGATATCTTTTCCACCGGAACTGCCATTTTCACGGAAACCTCGATTTCCACAGAATCTGTTTCCTTTTTTCCATGGATCTCCTTTGTAAACCTGCTGTTGAAGGTCTGCGCATAAACCGCTCCCTCATCGTGGACGCCTCCCATCCGAAAACCACAGGTCTCCAGAACTGCATACAGGCTTCCATCCCTTCTCTGGTATACGGGATACAGATAAACAGGTTCCGACAGATTCGGTTCTGCCAGTATCACGCCCGAAATATGATTTTTTGTTCCCTCATCCGTCGCGCTGGTATTGGCCTTTACTTCCGTAAATGCGCCGTCATGAACGAAATAGACCGCAGGCTGCTCCGATTCCTCCTCTTTCAGAATACCAATCAGGGAGCCTTCCACACCTTCAAAGGTGATTTTCCTCTCTGGTCCACGGATCCCCTCTGCCTGCACGGAAACGGCCAGACTCTCTTCCAGTTCCTTCAGGGTATGAAAGGTCTCATTCTCCTGCTGCTCCCAATGAAGCCGCTGGGCTTCCTGCTCCCCCACTACAGCCAGGATCCCACAGAGCATATCCTCTGCCCCCGACGCATCCTGCAGCTCCGGCTTTGCCAGCATACAGCCCTGGGCCTGCAGACAGAAAGCCATGAAAAGCAGCAAAAGCTTCTTATTCATGTATGTTCCCTTGAAAAAACTGTTTGTCTCTGCATTCATGTTCCGATTCCCTCCCTTTCTATTCCTGTGGAAATTTCTCAAGACTCCTCTTCCTCCAGATGCCCGTCAAAGCGGAGAATCTCTCCCGCCTCACACTGGAGATAGTAACAGATTTTATTGAGGGTTCCAAAGCGCACCCCCTTGGCCTTTCCACTGCGCAGAATGGAAAGATTGGCCTCTGTAATGCCTACTTGTTTACATAATTCTTTTGAGGTTATTCTCCGCGCTTTTAAAACTTCATCCAGATACACGTGTATCGCCATAAGCGCCTCCTCAGATAATCATCTCATTGTCTCTGTGAAGCTCCCCGGCCTCCCGCAGATACCGGGTCAGAATCAGGGAGCCGAAGGCCGCCAGCAGGGGAAACAGCGGAATCTCCCACTGATATTCCAGCTGTGTCAGCTGTCTGCTGCAGAGAAACAGCCCGCCATTCCAAACCAGACTGCCAAGAACCGGCGCCGTCACTGCCATTCTGCTCACATCCGCCAGTCTCTTTGCTTCCTCAAGCTCTCCTGCCTCAAAGGGTCCTTCCTCCACTGCCTTCAAAAGCCTCTTGATCCGACAGAGAATTACCGGCAGAAATCCTGAGGACAGCAGAACAACGCCGGCCCGCAGAAACGCAAAGATAAGATCCATGCCTGTCCCCGCCTCATTGCCGCGAATCTGAACCAGCCTGCCTGTCAAATCCGTACCCACAGAATACAGAAGCTCTGCCGTACTCAGCAGAATCGATACGGCCAGCAGAAGCTTCATTCCCCGGTACAGAAACTTCTTTCGATCCAGAATCTCCCTGTCATTTAAACTGCGGATCCAGGTAAGCAGCAGCCAGGAAACCAGAATCGACAGCCAGAGACCTCCATACACAGCCTTGATATAGAAAACCATTCCTTCCACTCCAAGTCCCGCCGGCAGACGGGCACTGAAAAGGCCAGGATTGATAAAGGCATAAAGGAGATAAAAGGTGTACATACTCAGCACAATCAGCAGAATATCCGCTCCCTGAGGCCTCTGCCGCCTTTTCCACATCCACAGGCTCGGCCCCAAAAGCGGAAGCAGGGAAAGTAATGTATACAGAATTACAGCCAGCACATTGCCCGCCCCTCCTTTCAGAGACAGACTGCGAAGCAGAAAACCAATACCGTCCCACACAAAATACAAAATCTGCAGCTCTCCCATCATATACCACCTCCAGAATATCTCCATTTATCCACGAGCTAAAATTATTGTTTTACAATAATAATTGTAATAAGTATATACTAATAATTATTGTTTGACAATAATTTTTTGAAAATATCTACTTTGCCGATACGGATGCTCCGGCCGCTGCCGCTATTGTCTGCCCGGTAATCAGTCTCATGGCTGAACCTGGCGCACTGCCTGCCGCACAAGGCAGCACCGTCTCTGATGGAAAGCCGGGAATGGGAAACGTCAAAAAAACCTGAAGAAATTCTGCATAAAAAACCAGGCCGCTGCACTGATTGGCCTGGTTATTATTCCTTAGGGGCTTTTATTTTGGGATATGCACAGCAATCCTCCGGGCACCGTCCATCTGCCGGGTTTCTACTTCGCCCGCCTCTTCCCTGTAAGGCTCTCCACTTTAAGACGCAGCATCCTTGTCTTTGGCACCACTGCCTCATTGTAACGAAAGCCCGCAGGAACCGGATAGTGCTCCATCAGAATATCCAGAGCTTCCATCTTCTCTTCCTCCGGCACTTCCTCCATCAGCCCAAAGCCGATGACGCTCTCGTAGCACATCGTACAGTTCCCCTTCTCCATTTCGGTATACAGGGTGTGGCCGCAGTCCATCTCAAAGCAGACTCTGTTATCTTTGGCAAGAAGCTCATACTTCCTGCCCTCCATGGCTCCATGAAAGTACAACGTCACCTGCTCCCCTTCTGTCTCCATGCCAAAATTCAGCGGCACTACATAAGGATATATCTCCCCATGCATAGCAATCCGGCATACGTCGCATTTCTTCATAACCTCTATGATTTCGTGGAAATCCTGAATCTCTCTATCGCTTCTTCTCATTGGCTTCCTCCATCTTATACGTTTCCTGCGCGTTTCGCTAAGCGCTCAGGAAGGTCTTTTCTCTGCAGACCAAGAATCCCTCCTGAGTATTTTCCTTATCATGGGATGTCCTTGTTCACTGAGGGTGCAATTTCCTGAGGCATAAGAACAGGGCGGATAATTCCCGCCCTGCGATTACTTTTAATATGCCTGTTTCTCCATGCCTTGTCAAGTTTTTTAGGAAAATTTAACAGTTCTTTAATGATCTTGTAAACTATTACGGTTTTTCCCTCTCATCCTTTTTCGAAAGCTTCCCCATAACCGTTACCGCCAGGGTCAGAATGCCGATTACCACAAAAATCCCGGCCATGCCTTTCCCCATAATTTCCAATGAAATCAAAAAATTCTCTAACATATGCTGTTCTCCTATTCCAGTTCCGCAGCCTCATTGAAGCGCACGCACCCTTTCTCCTACAGATAAGCCGACACCAGCCCGATAATCAGTCCACCTGCGATCACCGACGCAATCTGCCCTGATACATTGGCCCCGATGGCGTGCATCAGTATGATATTTCCCGAATCCTCCTCAAGGGCCATCTTCTGCACCACTCTGGCGGACATGGGAAATGCGGAGATTCCGGCGGCCCCAATCATGGGATTGATCTTTTTCTTCCGAAAGAGATTGATAAATTTCGCCAGCATAACGCCGCCGATGCTGTCAAATATAAAGGCGATGAGGCCGATGGCCATAATCAAAAGCGTGTCCATATTTACAAAGGTCTCTGCCCGCATACTGAAAGAAATGGTCAGTCCCAGAAGCAAGGTAATCAGATTGGCCAGCACATTCTGGGCTGTGTCGGACAGGGTTCCCAGCACCCCGCACTCCCGAATCAGATTGCCGAACATCAAAAATCCCACCAGTGCCACCGACTGAGGGGCCGCAAGTCCTACCAGAAAGGTAGTCAGTATGGGAAATGCAATCCGCATTCCTTTGGATACCTGTCCCGGCGTGTACTCCATGCGGATCTGCCGCTCCTTCTTTGTAGTCGCCAGGCGGATGGCAAAGGGCTGTACAATGGGCACCAGGGCCATATAGGAATAGGCCGCCACCGCAATGGCCCCCACGTAGCGGGAATGTAGAATCTGGGACACAAGAATCGAAGTGGGTCCGTCTGCCGCTCCGATAATTCCAATTGACGCTGCGTCCTTTAAGTCAAAGCCCAGCAGCACCGCTGTGCTGAGCGCAAAAAAGATTCCAAACTGAGCCCCTGCCCCGAACAAAAACATGGAAGGCATGGACAAAAGCGGACCAAAATCAATCATTGCTCCAATTCCGATAAAAAGCAGAATGGGCAGAGCTTCCGATGCCTCAATGCCTGTTTCAAAAAGCCATTCAATGATCCCATTTACCACCCCAATTCCTTCCACATTCTGGTTGATAACACCGGACAGGGGCAGGTTCACAAGAACTGCTCCAAAGCCCATGGGCAGAAGCAATGCCGGTTCATAGTCTTTTTTTACGGCCAGATAAATCAACAGAATTCCAACCAGATACATCACTGCCTGCTGCCAGGTAATCTGCAGCAAGCCTTCCCACAAAAATTCCATCGTTTTCCCTCTCTCTTGTTATTCTCTGTTTCTCATTTTTCTATAATCTCCCTGGTACTGTCATTCACCCAATACGTTTTACGCTCTTCCTCTCTCTCATAAAGAATCTCGTGAAAATATTCCCCCTGCTGCTCTATCAAATCACAGTAATAGAGATACTCCCCGCCATTTTCCGTTTCCTCATTTTCCGATGCTCTGCTGTCTTTCCTCACATAATAGAAATCCGGCAGATTCACGCCCTTTAACCGTTCATATCCTTCTTTCTGCCAGGCGGCATAAGGAAGCTTCTCCTGTATCATGTCCCGTCCCAGGCGCTCCAAAAGAAGCTTAAGCGCTGCAGACGGCTCTGTGCTGACCTTTAATTTTTCAGAATGAATGATATAGGATACATCATAGAGCTCCATTTTGGGAAATGCCTTATGTATGGGATGCTCCCTGTCTGCCAGATCCACCCGGACCATCCGCCAGCCGTCTTCAAAGGCAATGGCAAATCTGTATTCTTCCCCCTGCGCTTCCTCATACACGCTCACGTCATAACCAAATGCAAACCTGCTGTCTCCTGTTCTTATGGTGCTTGACAGCTCCAGTCTGCCATTTTGCCAGCAGTAAAGCTCACTCACCACAGCTCCGCCGCTGCTTCCAAAAGACTGCTCCAAAAGAACGTATCCCGTTTCCATCCAGATACTCCCATACGGATCTCCTCTGGTGCCTCCGGCCTCCTTATCCCATACAGAAATCATATGGGGAACCTCCCTAAAGGAACCATCTGCCTGCCCCAAAAGTACAACCAGGCGGCGGGAATACGAATCGTACGCCCTCTCTATTTTCCAGAATTCTCCCTCCACAACAAAGGCAACATCCATCCGGCCATCCCCGTTTAAATCCCCTTCTGCAAAATCAATGCACGTGTATTCCTCCAGATCCGGCCACTTTTTTTCAATCTGGCCGGCTGCTATTTTGAGCTGTTTCTCCGATGGTTCCCGCCTTCCTCCGACAGAGAGAATCGGAAGATGCAGCAACGGTTTCAAACTTTTGCAGGGATTCCCGCTGACAGAGGCATACAAGAGCTCCGTCTTTCCCTCCAGCGGAGAAAAATCCACAATCTGATTATCAGAAAGTTCTGCCTGGTTTAAACGGGAAAGGCCCAAAAGCGGTGAAATATCCCGGATCTCATTTCCCTCCAGCGACAACATATATAGATTTGTAAGATTTGCAAGCGGAGACAAATCACAGAGTTCATTCTTTGACAGCTCCAATCGTTCCAGCCCGGTTAAGCCTTCAAGAGGCGTTATATCCGAAATGGAATTGGAATTCAGATTCAATGCCCGAAGCTCTTTTAAACTGCTTAAAAACTGTATATCCCCGATTCCGCATTCTCTGAGCTCCAAATCCTCCAGTTTTGACAGTTTTCCAATTATTTCTATATTGGATGCCCCTTGATTTCCTGCAAGAGACAGCTTCTTAAGCTCTGTGAGGTTTTCCAGAACTGCCATGTCGTCCACAGGCGTCATGGAAAGGGACAGGCTTTCAAGCTGGGACATTTCCCCTAAAAATGCTGTATCTTTTAATTGACAGCTGCTTAAAAACAGCTCTGTGACTGTATGCATTTCTCCCAGGAAGGATAAGTCTTCCTCTTCCACATAGCTGATATGAAGCTCCTTCAGTTCATGCAGATCCGCAATCGGTGTAAAATCTTCAATCCGTGAATCATCCTGTCTTTGAAATGTAATTGACAGTGTTTTTAAATGAGGCAGGTACGCCAGATCCTTCAAGGAGCAGACCCTTGTTCCGTAAGGGGCTTCCCGCACCTCCAGGTTTTCACACTGCTCCAGTTTTTCGCGGATCACCGCCCTGCTGTCTTCTTCCCCGATTCCTGCATAACTGCAGACAATTTCCCAAAAGCCCGGATCCATATCAAACACATTTCCCGTATCAGAAGACACTTCAACCTCTTGTTCCGGCTCTGTATCCTCGGACGCTTTTTCCACTTCCTTTTCCTTTGTTCCACTCTCTTTACACTTCCCATCTTCTTCCGCCTTCAACGGATGACAGCCTGCCAAAAGCACGCATAAGAGCAGCACATACAAAAGCATTTTTGATTTTTTCCTTCGTCTCATCTTCATCTGTACGTTCCTCTCTGCCTCCTTATCTGCAGTTCTTTACATCTGCCGCTTTCGATAAAAAAAGAGACCTCTGGCATCTTCTGCCAAAAGTCTCGTTCTTTCTTGCTGGAAAGTGTGCAACCATGACGCGGCACGGCATCCCTTGTAACTTTCAATCCTGCCAATATCTGCGCCAGGGAATGTTGATTACACCTTTTAACTACTCCCTTTTGTTCTTTTTACCTTAACACACTCCCTCAAATCTGTCAATTATCCAAATCACTTATTTTTTCTCAAGGGTCTCAAAAGAAACCTTCTCCGGCTTCTCTCCTCTTTGGAGCGCCGGAAGAAAACGCTTCCAGAAATCATCAAACAGGCCAAAAATCATCCTGCGCTTGGAATAGATAAAGAACAGGGTAATCAGAATATAAACCGCGCTCAAAATATCCGTAAAAGCCCAGAGCAGATCTGCTTCCACATTGTAAAACAGCAGGCAGGGCACCATATAATACACAATATAGACATTATTGGCAATCTTATTGGCCTTTGTATCCCCAAACACATAATTCACGGATTTTGCGCAGGAATAGTACATGCCGATGATCGTGGTCCAGGCCAGAAGCGATATGGTAACGCCCATAATCCAGCCGCCTGCATCGCCGTAAGCCACCTTAAAGGCCACTGTCGTAAGCTGTGCGCTGGTAATGTCGCCAAAGTCAATATAGGAATCCGTAATCAAAATGGAAACCGCCGTAATCGTGCAGACCACAATGGTATCCAGAAAGATCTCCCCCCAGCCCCAGGAAGACTGGCGTACCGGATGATCGGTTTTGGCCGCCGCATGAGCGATGATTCCATAGCCCGTACCCGCGTCATTGGAGTAAATGCCTCTGGCCACCCCGTAGCGGATGGCATCCCGTACGGTAGCTCCTGCAAAACCGCCGATTCCGGCCATAGGCGTAAAGGCGCTCTTAAAAATCAGAGCCACGGTCCCTGGAAGCTTGTCCAGGTTGAGAATGATAATGCCAATACCCGCCAGCACATAGATAAAAGCCATAACCGGCACCACCTTTTCCGTCACACTGGAAATCCGGCGCAGGCCGCCGAACATCACCGCGAAACAGGTCACTCCCACCACAGTCACCGTAAACAGCGGCGGAATCTGAAACGCCTCCTTCATAGAGCTGGCCACCGCCTCTGTCTGCACGGCACAGGTCCAGGGGCCGAATAAAAAGCAGAACGCTGCCAGAACAAATGCACCCTTTTTCCAGCCAAAGCCATTTTTCATGACAAAGGAACGGTCACACACATACTCGTCCATGGAATTTTCATATTTCACCCGGTACCGCTGGCCCAAAATAATCTCACACGCTTTTGTGGATACCCCCAGAAGTCCGGAAACCCACATCCAGAACACGGCGCCGGGACCGCCTGTGACTATGGCCGAGGCAACACCGGCCACATTTCCCGTACCGATGGTATTGGCCAGACCCGTGCAGGCAGCCGCAAAGCCGGAAATGGTTCCCTCGCCATCCTCACTCTTTGAGAACATTTTTCCGACTGTATTTTTAAAATGAAACTTAATCTTGGTAATGTAAGAAAACTTAAACTTAATGGACAGATAAAGTCCCGTAGCAAAAATAAGCACGGTCATCCAGCTTCCCCACATAAAATCCGCCAGCCAGTAAATGATATGATCCAATGCACTCATAACAAACTTCCCCTCTCTTTTGTCTCACACGTCCGCTTTCGCAGGCTCTCTGCTTCCCCGGTATCCACAGGAGAATTCACATGCCCGGCAGTAGCGTATAACCGGCATGGGCTCATCCGCGTATTCCAAAACAAGCTCCAAAGGCGCTGTCTTTTCATTTTCCTCCATCTCCAGGGCGCAAAGCTTCCGGTAATAATCCCCTTCTCTGGCCGGAAGACGGCAAAGTCCTGTCTCTGCCTTCGTATAAACGGTCTCTGAAAACGCCCCTTTGGGACAGGCATCAGCACAGGGTCTTGCACAGCTTTGGCAGGGATCAAACTCCACCGGACCCGAAGAAGGCAGTTCCACCGACAACCCTACGGCCCGAAGCCGGACCTTTGCTCCATATTCCGGCGTGATCAGCAAATTGTTCCGTCCCATACAGCCCAGTCCTGCTTCCACCGCGGCGTCCTTTAAATAAATACCGCCCTTTTCCACATGGTAGGGCTTGGGATAAACATGGATATCCGGATGCTGTTCTTCTATGTACGCCTTCAGCTTTCTGGAAATCTCAGCCAGAAGCTTATTGCCCGGCGGGTTCACCTCGCCGCACCACCAGTCCATCTCTGGCTTGTCTTCTGGATGGCTCACTGCAAATACCAGCACCGTCTTCTCCTCCGGCTCCCACTTTACCGCTCCGTGGGGCAGTCCTGTGGTAATCTGCTCCGCAAAATGATCCCTGGCATGATCCCTCATCTTGGGAAACAGCCGCTCGGAAGGACCGTTTTTCAGCCGGTCTGCCGATACCAGACCTGCCAGATCCGCTCCGAATTCTTCTGCTTTTCTAAGAAGCTCCTCTGCCAGAGCTGTCTGTTCCTCACTCCAGTCCATCGATTGAATACCGCCTTTCTCTATCCCCGCAATGTTTCACTTGAACATGTTTCCTGCTGACGTTCATTATACCATATACTTTCGGAGAAAACCATCCGAAGTTTTTT
>CATJHO010000128.1 GCA_949740535.1 uncultured Lachnospiraceae bacterium | reverse complement strand
CCAGCTGAGCTACCTCGCCATAATGGGACCTATAGGGCTCGAACCTATGACCCTCTGCTTGTAAGGCAGATGCTCTCCCAGCTGAGCTAAGATCCCATTTTTGTACAGGCCGTCAACGCTGACCCGCTTTGCTATTATACTATTATATGGAATAGAAAGTCAAGCATTTTTTGATAAATTTTTTAAACTTCTCCATTTTTAAATTTCCAGATCATTTCACTGGTCAGGCTGATGTTGAGCGGCTGGGCAGGCGCCGCCTCACGGGTAAACCAGCCGGCAGTGGAAAGCTCACGGGTATCTAGAGTAATGGATTCGTCGTCACCGTCCAGTTCGGCGAAGAAACCGAATAACAGAGAATCTGAGAAGGACCAGGGCTGGCTTTTGTAGTAGCGCAGATTTTTTACACGGAGGCCCACTTCTTCATAGACTTCCCGATGGACGGTCTCTTCAATGGTTTCGCCGATCTCGGCAAAGCCTGCAATCAGTGCATAGTGGGAAACTCCTGCCCGTCCTGCGTATTTGGACATGAGAATGCGGTCCTGATGGATAATTCCTACAATAACAGCAGGAGAAAGCTTAGGGTATTCCACAAGGCCGCACTTTGGACAATGGAGCATGCGTTCCTGATCCGAATGTACCAGTACCTGGCCGCAGTGCCCGCAGAAACGGCGGCTCTCATACCAGCGGCAGAGCTGCAGGGCAGTGATCCCGGCAAACGCCATAAAACCGGGCTGGCCGTTGCGGAAAATACGGGTATCTCTCATTTGAAAGTGTTCCGGGTCGAATGAGGGACGCTGTCTGGCCAGATAAAAGGAATGCGTATCAATAGAAAATAGGTAGAGCAGATCCGGGGAAAGCTCTCTGCTCCCATCAGGCAGATCCCGAAAGCGGGGAAAAGAAAGCACATCCTCCTGACAGCCTGCCAGGACCTGGCCGTCTTCAAAATAAAAGAGAAAACTGTCCTCGTCAGGCGGCAGAGGCCGGTATTCGTTGTGATAAACATGTGGTGCAATATCCTGTATCATATGTAATCCTCCCAAAGCAGAACGGTATAAAAATCTGCGGCGCAGCGGCATGTATGTTATTATCCGCAGCTATCCTCTCTTGAAAAGAACGGGTGTCTTCCTGTTCACTGAGGATAGTAATAGTATACAGGAAAAATGAATAGTAGGAAAGAGAAGATTGTGGTATACTTATATCAGCCGGGGAACAGGCTGCCGCGTAAAAAGGATGCGCGGCAGGAGCTGCAGCAGAGCAGCCGGCTCAAAGGACTGCAGGCTGTTCCGATCAAGAGAAAAGAGATATTAAAAAGATAAACAGGAAAAAGGAGAACAGACAACATGCGTGTAGGAATGGGTTATGATGTACACAGACTGGTCGAAGGACGTCCGTTGATACTGGGAGGAGTAGAAATTCCCTATGAGAAGGGGCTTTTGGGCCATTCGGATGCGGACGTACTGCTTCATGCGGTTATGGATGCTCTTCTGGGGGCGGCGGCTCTGGGGGATATCGGGCAGCATTTTCCGGATACGGATCCAGCCTACAAGGGTATTTCCAGTATACGCCTTCTGGAGCGGACAGGTTCTCTTCTGGAGGAAGCCGATTATGTCATTGAAAATATTGACGCTGTGATCATTGCCCAGCGGCCCAAAATGGCGCCTCATATTCCAAAGATGCGGGAACATGTGGCAGAAGCCCTGAAGATTTCCGTGAACCAGATCAACATCAAAGCCACCACAGAGGAGGGTCTGGGCTTTACAGGGACAGGAGAAGGCATATCCGCCCAGGCGGTCTGTGCGCTGCTGCCTGTTGCCAACTACGTCTATGAGGATGTGATGGAGGAGGGCGGAGCCTGCAGGCAGTGCGGGGGCTGCAAAAAACAGGAGGGATAAAGAGATGGAGATACGATATCTTTCCCAGGAGGAAAAGGCAGTATCCAGAAAGCTTTATGAGGAAGTATTTGTGGAGGACGAGGAAGCCTTCGTGGATGCCTATTATGAAATCAAGGCAGTGGACAATCGGATTCTGGGGGCCTGGGAGGGTGGAGAACTTAAGGCCATGCTGCACCGGAATCCCTATACCTTCTGCTTCCGGGGGAAATGTGTCCGGGCAGATTACCTGGTTGCCGTAGCTACCAGGCGCCCGTTCCGCCATCAGGGTCTGATGCGCAGCCTTCTCATCAAGGCGCTTCGGGATATGGAACAGGAAAAGCAGCCCTTTGCATTTCTGATGCCGGCGGATGAGGCCATTTATCTGCCTTTTGATTTCCGTCTGATGGGCAATGAGGATGAGGAAGGTCTGGCTTCCCTTGACGGAGCGCAGCTGGCAGAGACGTATGATCTTTATATAGAAAAGGATGAGGATTACCGGAAGCGGTATCTGTTCGGATCGGAATGGGAGACGACGCCCATGATGATGCGTCTGTTGCACCTGCCTGCGTTTCTTGCGCAGATTGGCGCAGAGGAGGAGCAGAGTCTGACAGTGGCTGTTACAGATCCCATTGTTGCGGGAAATCAGGGAACATTCCGCTGGGAATTTACGAAGGACGGCAGCAGGCTGGTTCCGGTGGAGGAGAAGCCGGAATGCACGGTCTCTATCGGGGAACTGGCAAGCTTTCTTAGCGGCATGACAGGTCCGGGAGAGCTCTTGGAGGGGCAGGAGCAGGAAAACAGGTCTTTGGTGCGGGAGAAGCTTGGACGGATCCGGGTGCTGGAAGGAATTTATATCAATGAAACGGTGTAATTTACTAAAAAGCTTGACAAACTGCGGGATTTTGCATATTCTAAACCATAGAAACAAATCAGATGGCTTCTGAGAGCAGATCATTTGAGTAAATAAAAGGAAAAGACATGGAACGGAAGAGTAATTCATAATCCGGGCATCAGAGAGGAGCTGCCACCGGCTGAAAGCGGCTCTGGCCAGGGGATGGATGAAGTGCATCCGGGAGTTGATCCGGTGAGTACCCTTAAGACAGGTTTAGCCGGATACGTGACACGCGTTAAGTGGGAAAGTGAAAGGGCATTGATGCTTGAATCAGGTCCTTTAAGAAGAGTGGAACCGCGGATTCATCCGTCTCTTGGAGACAGATGAATCCGTTTTCTTTTATGCACAGGGGCAGATACCTTACAGGTAACCATTTATGTACAGAAAACTGCATCCTGTGACACAAAAACGCTCCGCAGAGGAGGATTCTTTTTGCTCCATACGGAGCTTATGCGTATTTCATTTCAGGGGGGAACATATATGGGGATTGTCCGCTATATCAAAGAGGAATTTCAGGTTATCAAAGAACGGGACCCGGCTATCAAAAGTCCCATGGAGGTCTTGCTATACCCCAGCTTTCGTGCTATCTTAAGTTACAGGCTGGCCCACAGATGGTATCAGAAGGGGCATTATTTTATGGCCCGCTGGCTGTCTCAGAGGACTGTGCGGAAGACGGGAATCGAGATTCACCCAGGAGCACAGATAGGAAGAGGACTCTTTATCGATCACGGTTCCGGAGTGATCATCGGAGAGACCACGATCATTGGTGACAATGTGACGCTCTACCAGGGGGTAACGCTGGGCGGAACGGGCAAGGAGCGTGGAAAGCGCCATCCGACCCTGGAGGACAACGTTATGGTCAGTGCAGGGGCCAAGATCCTGGGCTCCTTCACCATCGGAGAGAATTCCAAGATCGGAGCCGGTTCTGTGGTGCTCAAGGAGGTGCCGCCCAACTGTACGGTGGTGGGGGTTCCGGGACGTATCGTCAAACGGGGGGATGTGAAGGTGCCGCGCAGCGATATGAATCAGGTAGACCTTCCGGATCCGGTTATGGACAGTCTCACAGAGCTTCGCAGGGAGAATGCAGAGCTTCACGCAGAATTGGCGAAATTAAAGAAAAAGAAAGAAAAAAAGGAAAAAGATAAAAAGGATAAAGAAAAAGAAAAGAAGGAGAAACAGCATGAAAATCTATAATACCATAACCAAGAAAAAGGAGCCTTTTATTCCTCTGGAGGAGGGAAAGGTAAAAATGTACGTGTGCGGCCCTACCGTATACAATTTTATTCACATTGGAAATGCAAGACCCATGATTGTCTTTGACACGGTCCGGAGGTATATGGAGTACCGGGGGTATGAGGTAAATTATGTGTCCAATTTTACGGATGTGGATGACAAGATTATCAAAAAGGCTCTGGAAGAGGGTGTATCTGCCCAGGAGATTTCTGAGCGTTATATTGCCGAGTGTAAGAAAGATATGGAAATGATGAATGTAAAACCGGCTGTGACCCATCCGCTGGCAACCCAGGAGATTGGCGGGATGCTGGAAATGATTCAGCAGCTGATAGAAAAAGGCTATGCCTATGCGGTAAACGGTACCGTGTATTTCCGTACCCGGAAGTTTGCGGATTATGGAAAATTATCCCACAAGAATCTGGACGATCTGCGCAGCGGCAGCCGTTCCCTTCTGGTGTCTGGTGAAGATGAGAAGGAGGATCCCCTGGATTTTGTGCTCTGGAAGCCTAAAAAGGAAGGAGAGCCGGCCTGGGAATCTCCCTGGGGACAGGGACGTCCGGGATGGCACATTGAGTGTTCCGTAATGTCCAAAAAATACCTGGGAGAGCAGATTGACATCCATGCGGGCGGAGAGGATCTGGTATTCCCTCATCATGAAAATGAGATTGCCCAGAGCGAGGCCTGCAACGGCAGAGAGTTTGCCAGGTACTGGATGCACAATGCCTTCCTGAACATTGACAACCGCAAAATGTCCAAATCTCTGGGAAATTTCTTTACCGTCCGTGAGATCAGTGAGAAATACGATCTCCAGGTACTGCGCTTCTTTATGCTGAGCGCCCATTACCGCAGTCCGCTGAATTTCAGCGCGGATCTGATGGAGGCTTCCAGAAACAGCCTTGACCGGATTGTGACAGCGGCGGAGAATCTGAAGCATCTTATGGGAAATGCAGAATGCAATGCCATGACAGAGAGCGAGCTGGCCCTTTATGAGGCTTCCCAGGAGTTTGTAAAGAAGTTTGAGGAGGCCATGGATGACGACTTCAATACGGCTGACGCCATTGCCGCTGTCTTTGAGCTGGTAAAATACCTCAATACCCACACAGACGGAGCGCATACAAAGGAGTATCTGGAAAAGTGTCTGGAACGCTTAAAGACGCTCTGTGAGATTCTGGGACTGATTGCTGAGAAGAAGGAAGAGCTGCTGGATGAAGACATTGAGGCGCTGATCGAGGAGCGGCAGCAGGCCAGAAAGGCCAAAAACTTCGCCCGCGCAGATGAGATACGGGGAATTCTGCTGGAGAAGGGTATTGTGCTGGAAGATACGCGCGAGGGTGTAAAATGGAAACGGGCATAGAGAAACCGGATTTTATGAAGACTGTCCGGGAGGCATTTGCCCTGGAGGATGTGGATATCCGCAGTTATTCGCCTCTGGCGCTGGCTTATATCGGAGACGGCATTTACGAGCTGGTGATCCGCTCCCTTCTGGTAGGGCAGGGCAATGCCCAGGCGGGCAGACTGCATCAGAGGGCCAGCAGTCTTGTGAATGCGGGAACCCAGGCGGAGATGGCCAAGAAGATGAAGCCGATGCTTACGGAAGAGGAGCTCCAGGTGTACCGGCGGGGGCGCAATGCCAATTCTCCCACCATGGCAAAGCATGCCACGGTATCGGAGTACCGGAAGGCTACCGGCTTTGAGGCATTGATGGGTTACCTGTATCTGGAGGGCCGGACGGACCGTCTGCTGGAGCTGGTGAAGCTGGGACTGAAGGAGGAGTTATGCGATACGAAGAACTGACCATAGAGGGGAGAAATGCTGTTCTGGAAGCATTTCGTTCCGGTAAAACCATAGACAAGCTGTTTGTGCTGGACGGCTGCCAGGATGGAATTGTCAATACCATCAAGCGGGAGGCACGGAAACAGGATACCATCATCAACTATGTAAAGAAGGAGCGGCTGGATCAGATGTCCGAGACCGGGCATCATCAGGGCGTCATTGCCAGTGCGGCGGCCTATACCTACGCGGAGGTGGAGGAGATACTGGAAGCTGCCCGCAGGAAGGGCGAGGATCCCTTTATCTTTCTTCTGGACAATATTGAAGATCCCCATAACCTGGGAGCTATTATCCGTACAGCGAATCTGGCAGGGGCCCACGGGGTGATTATCCCCAAACGGCGGGCCTGCGGGCTGACTGCAGCCGTGGCCAGAGCTTCTGCGGGAGCTCTGAATTACACGCCGGTGGCCAAGGTGACGAATCTGGCGGCAGTCATTGAGGATCTGAAAAAGGAAGGGCTTTGGTTTGTCTGCGCCCAGATGAACGGGGAGAGCATGTACCGCCTGAAGCTTACAGGGCCCATCGGCCTGGTGATCGGCAATGAGGGCGAGGGCGTGAGCCGGCTGGTCCGGGAGAAATGCGACTTTACAGCTTCGATTCCCATGCATGGGGATATTGATTCCCTGAATGCTTCTGTGGCGGCAGGGGTGCTGGCTTATGAGATTGTAAGGCAGAGGTGCAGTTAATAGGAACAGCGGGTACTGTTTACGCAATCATAAATGAAAGGGCGTACGCAGGACTTAAGCGCAGGATATGGAGAAGAGTAATGGAAAAAAGGGAACAGCTGACGGACGAGCAGCTGCTGGAAAAGATTCACGCAGGAGACAGCGCCTGCATGGATGTACTGATTGAACGCTATAAGCGCCAGGTCCGCAATCAGGCACGGACGCTGTACCTGATAGGGGGCGACAGCGATGATCTGATTCAGGAAGGAATGCTGGGGCTTTTCAAGGCTATCCGGGACTACCGGCCGGAGCGGTCGGATTCCTTTGAAGCTTTTGCCGTTTTATGCATTTCCAGACAGATCTACAGCGCCATTCAGGCGGCAGGCCGCTTAAAGCATGCCCCCTTGAATTCCTATGTGGAGCTTTCGCCGGAGCTGGGAGAGAGCGCCGGGGGGCTTAAGGGAAAGAGCCCGGAGGAGCTTCTCATCGATCAGGAAAATATTCAAAGTCTTCGAGAGGAGATCCTGAAAGTTGCCACGCCTCTGGAACAGGAGATCCTGCAGGCGTATCTGGAGGGCCAGAGCTATACGGAGATTGCCCGGCAGCTGCAAAAGGATCCCAAATCCATTGACAATGCCCTGCAGAGAATCCGCAGGAAGCTGAAAAAAAGATACTTTAATAAAAATTTAATGAAATAAAATCCCATTTTTCGACATTCCATGGTATAATCTCCATAGAGATGATACCGCGCCGTCCGCAGTGTGCGCACTGCGTAACGTAAGACGGCTGGGGATTCGGGAATCTCTGCAGCATTATCGTAGAAATCTCTGCGGGATTTTTACGATATATTGTAGAATTCCTGTGTTTTACAGCAATCCCAATTAGAAGAGGAAGGAGGGGATTTTTTGTCGAATTTTGTCATGAGCGCAGGGCCCTATCTTCTGGCAGGTATACTGACCTACCTGGTTTTCCGCGGGATTATCTGGCTGTTGTATTACAAAGGAGAAATGCGGGTACCCGTCTGGCATGAGGCAGGCTTTGTACTGCTGGCCGTTGTTCTCTTTCTCCTTTTTACTTCATCTGTGACTCCGGCTCTTGGATTTTCCCTGAAACCAGATTGGAAAAGTGTTGCATTTATTCCCGTGAAGGGTAGTATAGATTTGGTAAAAGAAAATGGATTCGGCGCGCTGCTGGGGGCGGTTTTGAAATTTGTACCCCTTGGATTTCTGATTCCCTTCCTGTTCAGGCGTTACCAGGGATTTGTGAAGGTACTGCTTTTGTGCGGAGGGCTTTCCCTGCTGGTTGAAATCATTCAGATTTTTTTGACCGATGCCAGAGCCAGTGTGGATGAGTTTCTTCTGAGCCTTCTGGGTACCTTTCTGGGATACTTCCTCTTCGGGGTTATCCGGCTGTATTTTCGTGAAATTGAGCGGATGGGGACAGTGAAGCGATCCCGGAGAAGGGATGTGCCCTTTGTTGTAAAGAAAGAACTGGAATTACTGATGGTGCTTATGCTTGCAGCAGTCCTGGGAAAGGGAACCCAGCTGGAGGTACAGCGGGTTAAGGAGGTCAAGGCAGCTGAGGCGGAGCTTGAGAAGAAGCAGGAGGAAGAGCGGAAAGCGGCTGAGGAGGCAGAAGCTGTCCGTATTGAGGAGGAAGAGGAGAAGAAGCTGAAAATTGCAGAAAATATGCCGGAGCTTACGCTGGAAGCTGAGGCGGCCTGTCTGTTTTCTCTGGATGAGGACATGATTCTCTATGAAAAAAACGGAGCAGAGCGTGTAATTCCTGCCAGCACTGCGAAGCTTCTGACGGCTCTGACTGTACTGAAGTACTGTGGAGAGGATGAGACCCTGACAGCCGGGGAGGAAATTACCCTGATCAGCCAGGGCGCTTCTACTGCCAGCCTGAAGGCGGGCATGAAGGGAAGTGTAAAGGTGTTTCTGGGAGCCATGCTCCTTCCCTCCGGCAATGATGCGGCGTACAGTCTGGCCAGCTATACCGGGCATAAGATTCTGGGAGATGAAAATGCGTCCACAGCGGATGCAGTTGCAGCTTTTGTGGGCGCGATGAATGAGTATGCCCAGGAGCTGGAGCTGGAGGATTCCAACTTTGAGCGGCCGGACGGCGATGAGGCGGAGAATCAGTATACCACTGCCAGGGATATGGTGCGTATAGCGAAGGCCTGTCTGGAGAATGAGACCATTGCGGATCTGGTGAAGCGCAAGTCTTTCCGGGCAGTATTTGAGAAAGATGATATTACCTACCAGAATACAAATCAGCTGGTACGGCCTGGAGATACCTATTACTATGAAGGGGCCATTGGCATGAAGACCGGAAGCGTGAACGATGTGAAATGCGTGGTAGGAGCTCTGGAGGTGGATGGCCGGCGTTATGTGACGGCTGTGATGCAGGATTCGGATGAAGGCCGGTGGAAGGATACCAAAACCTTATTTGATTATGTGACCGGAGCAGGGGGTGAGGAAGGCGGTACAGAACCGGAAGGAGAGGACGGAGCGGAAGGATAATAATTTGAAAAATACATAGATGAGGGGACGATTTTCCCCAAAACAGCAGTCATTTTCCATATCCCGTGTACAAAAACCAGGAGTGGAAAATGGCTGCTGTTTTTTGATAATCTGTGATTTACACAGGCGTCTGGCTTACACTGCGCAGAAAAACCAGTTAATGCTTAGGCGCCGGTTTAGGCTGGTAATGGTAAACTTCCTCATAGGAGTCACGCTCCGCTTCAGTCAGAGGCTCACTGGGGATGAGACCGGTGCAGTCTGTGGCAGAGCAGGAATTTCCCAGATAGTCGTAGCCGTCAATGACAGTTTCATTGTTTTTATCTTTTTTGGTTTTCATTGATAGATTCTCCTTTCATGCCTGAGGCAGGGATTGATTTTCAGTACATTAGTATAACCCACAGTAAAGAACCTTATGTTTCATAGGCCGGTTTTCCAGGCAGAACTGAAAAATCAGCAGTGGAAAATGGAATGTATTTTTTCCTGATAAAGATAAATGTCAATGGTGTTCCTGTATGGCCGGAACACAGAAAAAACACAGACCGATCACAGATTTTCCATAGAAGCACCACAATTGCGCCATAATTTTCATTTATAATCAACTTTATAAATGAAAAATAAACATAAACGGAGGTTGTGGAGATGTTGAAAAAAGGAGCAAAGACAGCGGCTCTGGCCATAGCATTCGGTGTGATGGCCAGCGCGGCGTTTCAGGGAAGCAATTATGTGATAGAGAATTTGTCCGGACAGGAGGAGGCTCCGGCTGAAGCTGCCGGAGGAATAAAGCTGAGCCAGACAGGAAACACAGGCGGAAACGGGCCAAAGACAGCTGATACAGGGGGAAGTCTGGGCATTTCTTCCATCGTAGAGCAGGCCATGCCCTCGCTGGTGTCGATTACCAATAAAGAGGTACAGGAGATGCGCCTCTTTGGACAGACGCAGGCATATGAAAGTACAAGCAGCGGAACGGGCATTATCATTGGGCAGACCGATACGGAACTTCTGCTGGTGACCAACAACCATGTGGTAGACTCAGCACAGGAATTGAGCATAGGTTTTATAGATGGCAGTGATGCGGAAGCGAAAGTCAAGGGAACAGACCGGAATAAGGATTTGGCAGTGCTTTCGGTGAAGATGGAGGATCTTTCGGAGGAGACAAAGGAGAAGATCCGGGTGATTGAACTGGGAAAATCCTCAGAGCTTCAGGTGGGCCAGCAGGTGGTTGCCATTGGAAATGCTTTGGGTTATGGACAGTCGGTGACAACCGGGATTGTAAGCGCTTTGAACCGGGAAGTGGTGATTGAGGACAGCGTCAATACGCTGATTCAGACGGATGCAGCCATCAATCCGGGCAACAGCGGCGGTGCGCTTCTGAATATGAAGGGACAGCTGGTTGGAATTAATTCGGCCAAGTATTCGGATACCAGTGTGGAGGGCATGGGCTATGCCATTCCCGTGGACGATGTGGTAGATATTATTGAAGGGCTTATGAACCGTACCTTAAGAGAAGAAAAAGTGGAAGAGGAGGAGCGGGGATTTCTGGGAATTACGGGACAAGATGTAACCTCCGACGTATCAAAGGCTTATGATATGCCGGCAGGCGTTTATATCACTTCTGTGGAGGCAGGCTCAGGGTCGGAGAAGGCAGGACTGAGAAAAGGAGACATTATCACCAGGTTTGACGGCAGCAGTATCGCTTCCCTGAGTGAACTGAAGGAACAGCTTTCCTACTACAAACAGGGAGAGCAGGTGAAGCTGACAATCAGTAAAGTTGTGGACGGAGCGTACCAGGAACAGGTTGTGACGGTGGAGCTGGGAGCAGGTACCGGGAAGTAAAAGATCGATAGAAAACAGAAGACAAGACGAGAAACAGCTGGAGAGTGCGGGCTTTCCGGCTGTTTTCGTATTTACGAAGAAAATGGAACTGATGGCAGCCAAATCTTGAAAAACAGCGTGATATTTCATATAATAGACAGGGCCGGCCATTTCTGGTAATGACAGAGGAGGAAGGGCAGAGAAAAACAGTTACAGTATAAGGAATAAAAACAGCAGTATCACGGAAGCGCATAGAAGGATTTACAGACATAGGCAGTATGGCTGGAAATTGTTCTGTAAAAGGATGTGGTGAGGGGATACTGCGGAACTGGAATAGGAGAACCCAATATGACAATTTTTGTTTGTGTGGATGACAATAACGGCATGCTGTTCAACCGCAGGCGGCAGAGCAGAGACGAAGCAGTTCTGGAAGACATGGTGAGGACCGCCGGGCAGAAAATCTGGATGAATGAGTATTCCTCAAAGCTTTTTCAAACGGTTCCGGAAAAAATAATTGTCGAAGAGGACTTCCTGGCATGTGCAGGCAGGGACGGTTGCTGTTTCCTGGAAAACATTCCCTTGAAGCCCTATGAAGATAAGCTGGAGTCAGTAGTGGTTTATTACTGGAACCGGGTATACCCGGCGGATACATATCTGGATATAGACCTGAGTCAGAATTGGAAAGTGGAAGATACAAAAGAATTTGGAGGAACCTCTCATGAAAAAATTACACGGAAAATATTCAGACGCAAAGACCGGTAAAGCTTCTCTTCTGCTGGTATTTCTTTTAGCAGCAATATTGAGCCTTTCTGGCTGTGGTAAAACACAGGAAGATTCTGGGGCCGGTTCAGAAGCAGTGGAGACACAGGAAGCAGAACAGGCGCCTGAGAAGCCGCAGGATCCGGAGGAGCTTCCCACGGAGGAACAGCGGGAAGAGATTCTTGCCATTGATGAAATTGCCGCCAGCTTTGAGCCGGATGCATCCATTGAGATTCCTGATTATTCCGGTGACGTATATGTGGTTATGAACGATAACATTCCCTTCTTTACAAAGGAGAATCTTCCCACAACATCCTTTGCCTATTATTCGGAGCTGGATGAACTGGGACGTTGCGGGACAGCATGCGCCAATGTGGGCCGGGATCTGATGCCTGAGGAGGAGCGGGGAGATATCAGCCAGATAAAACCTTCCGGCTGGCAGAGTGTAAAGTATGAGCAGGTAGACGGTGATTACCTGTATAACCGCTGTCATTTGATTGGATATCAGCTGTCAGGGGAAAATGCCAACGAAAAGAATCTGATCACAGGAACCCGATATCTGAATGTGCAGGGAATGCTGCCTTTTGAGAATCTCATTGCAGATTATGTGAAAGAAACCGGCAATCATGTATTGTACCGGGCGGCGCCTGTCTTTGACGGCGAAGATCTTGTGGCCTATGGCGTATTGCTGGAAGGCTGGTCTGTAGAAGACGAGGGCGATGGGGTGTGCTTTAACGTATTTGTGTATAATGTCCAGCCGGATATTGTGATTGATTACGCAGACGGGGACAGCCATTTGGATGAAAGCGCGCTGGCAGCTACAGAAGAAACGGAAAAAGCAGGAAATACAGGTGCGGATGCACAGAACGGCCCGGAACCAGAAAGCTTAAGCCCGCAGCCGGCGGATGACCCGGAGCCGGTACCAGCGGGGACAGACTATATATTGAATACCAATACAGGAAAATTCCATTACCCTGACTGCAGAAGCGTCAGACAGATGGCGGAGAAGAATAAGCAGGTTTATAACGGAAGCCGGGATGAAGTGATCGGGATGGGGTATGTGCCTTGTAAGAACTGTAATCCGTAAGCTTGT
>CATJHO010000127.1 GCA_949740535.1 uncultured Lachnospiraceae bacterium | reverse complement strand
GAAGATTCATCATATAAAAAACGAGACATTACTTTAGGAAAAGCAATGCCTCGTTCACCATCACCCTATCTTAAGAGCTCTCAAAGATTCCTTTTTTGTTAAGGCCTTCGCCAAATCCACTGTGAGATTTTTTCTAAATCGGCAACGTAAATCATCAATTGTCACGCCGTCTTTTAATTCAATATACTCTATCCCATCGTACTCATTAATTGAGAAAAAATCAGCATAGTCATGTACAAACTCATATGTGCTTTCTTTTGTCAAAAACAAAATTGCATTTCCTCCTGACCTGGAAAGCATCCGGACAATGACTGCACCATAATCAGAAAGTGTTTTTAAGCTCACTTTCCTGTTCGTTTCTTCCTGCTTCATCAATTCGATCAGCGCGCTCGCAACCAAATCTTTGATTTTAATATACCTGTACATGATCTTCACCTGTCCCATTCATCTGTTCAAATATGCAAAATCTTCAGACACAAAAACATCCGCAGACATTCCAGCTTCAAAAAATCTACACCTATTATATGACATCCTGCTTTCTGCTATGTCTTAAATTGTATAATAGAACAATCCATTTTGCAATGCTTTTTATCTTTTACAAATACGGTCCATCCCCGACAGCTGTTATGCCTCTCTGTATTGTTTCCGTCTCTTTGGCTCACTTTACTTCCCTGGCCGTCACAATCGGTTTTTCTTCTTGTTTTTCAACTGTCTCTGGCATCTCTTCCGGTGTTTCTTCCCCGGTTTTTTCCGGAACTGCTGTATCTTTTGTATCTTCTGTTTCCGTCTCCATCCCGGCCGTTTGGTCCTTGGCCTCCTCAATCTCTGCCTTTTCAGTCATGGACTCCGCTTCTGCTCCTTCTTCCTCTGGCTCCGGAATCCCTTTCATTTCCCGGAAGATCTTCATAAATTCCTTACCGGTGATGGTTTCCTTCTGGATCAGAAATTCAGCAATCTTATCCATAACCTCCCGGTTATCGCTTAAAAGCCGTTTGGCCTCCTCGTAAGAACTCTTCAGGATCTTCATAACCTCCTGATCCACTTCCGCTGCCGTAGCGTCGCCGCAGTTCATGATGGTCCGGCCGGTCAGATACTCATTCTCCTTCGTCTCCAGTCCCATAAGGCCGAACTTCTCAGACATGCCGTACTGAGTTACCATGGCCCTGGCAAGCCTTGTGGCCTTCTCTATATCATTGGAGGCTCCCGTTGTCACTGTCTCAAACACCAGCTCCTCTGCCGCACGGCCGGCCAGATAACCTACCAGCATGGCGTCAATTTCTTTCTTTGTATTCAGATATTTTTCTTCCTCAGGCACCTGCATTACGTAGCCCAATGCCCCCATAGTACGGGGCACAATGGTTATTTTCTGCACCGGCTCAGAGTCCTTTTGAAGCGCGCTTACCAAAGCATGGCCTACCTCATGGTAAGACACGATGCGGCGCTCCTCCTTGCTCATAATCCGATCTTTTTTCTCTTTTCCTACCAGTACCACTTCTACTGCTTCAAAGAGATCCTTCTGGGCTACGGCCTTCCGTCTATTTTTTACTGCCAGAATGGCCGCCTCATTGATCATATTGGCCAGATCAGAGCCCACTGCCCCACTGGTTGCCAGCGCAATCTCATCCAAATCCACGGTTTCATCCATATTTACATTCTTGGCATGGACTTTCAGAATATCCACCCGGCCTTTCAGATCCGGACGATCCACGATAATCCGCCGGTCGAAACGGCCCGGACGCAGAAGCGCCGGATCCAGCACCTCCGGACGGTTGGTTGCTCCCAGAACCAGGCAGGCTGTATGGCTGTCAAAGCCATCCATCTCAGCCAGAAGCTGATTCAGCGTCTGCTCCCGCTCGTCATTGCCGCCTCCGTAGCGGGAGTCTCTGCTTTTTCCAATGGCGTCAATCTCATCAATAAAAATAATACAGGGAGAATGTTTCTTAGCCTCGGAAAACAAATCCCTTACACGGGAAGCGCCCACGCCTACAAACATTTCCACAAAATCCGATCCGGACAGGGAGAAAAAGGGAACATGGGCCTCCCCGGCCACTGCCTTGGCAAGAAGCGTCTTTCCGGTTCCCGGCGGTCCCACCAGAAGGGCTCCTTTTGGGAGCTTTGCCCCGATTTCTGCATATTTTCCCGGATTGTGCAGGAAATCCACCACTTCCTGGAGAGACTCCTTGGCCTCCTCCTCCCCGGCCACATCCTTGAACGTTACTCCCGTTTCTTTTTCAATGTAAACCTTGGCCTTGCTCTTGCCGACGCCCATGCCCATCATGCCGCCGCCACCCATTTTGCGCATCACCAGGCCGAATGCCAGCCAGATAAGGGCAACGGGAAGCAGAAGATTTATAATCAGATTCAAGATCATCTGCCTCATATCGCTGATCGGCGTACTGTACTCCACACCAGCGTCTCTCAGCTTCTGCTCCAGCTGATAATCCGGCATCACGCCTGTGGTATAGATGATGTCGCCGCCTCTGGCATTCTTCTCCTTGGCTGTGATCTTAAGCTGGTTGGAAGACAGCTCTACCTCTTCTATCTCGCCCTTCTCCAGCATTTCCATAAACTCATTATAAGTAATAACAGAACCGCTGGTTCCCATCCCTGTAAGATAATTCCAGGCCAGCATAGCCAGCATGGCTGCGATAAAGATCATCAGAATACTCTGCCGGTTTTTGGGATTTTTATGATTGTCCCCGCCGTTATTTTCCGGGCGGTTGGAATTGTGATTCTCTTCCATACTTTTTCCTCCTTGTGCCTCTTCCCGGCACATCTGTGAACATAATACTTCTATTATAGTGTGTGTTTTGAAAGAAAGCAATACGAAAGGTATGAAAGTTCTATAAACAATGTGTACACCGCCGGCAGTTCAGACAAGCTGCCCTGTTACAAGTGTGGTAACACATAGCTGCTTCCATTGATACTGCCCTCAGCAGCCAAGGGCGCATTCGGTTTTGCATCTTCTTATTAAAACAGCAGAAAATAAAACAGCAGTTTCTTCCAATATCCCGTGTACAAGCCTTCCTTACACAAATATGGAAAAATCTGCCATTTTACAAAACTTCCCTCTGTCTCTATAAATCATGCCTTCCGTGAACAAGGATATTATAAATCCAAATCTTTTACCGCGGCTCTGAGGTAAGCAGTATCCCCAGTCTCTGAAGTGTCTTCTCATCTGCCGCGCTCAGCATCCGGGAGGTATGCACCTGGCTTCCCCGCAGGCCCGGAAGCTGGCGCAGAGCCAGATCTGCCAGTTCATTTCTCTCCGAACTGGCGGAAAGCGCTATCAGAACCTCTTCCATGTGCAGACGGGGATTTCTGCTTCCCAGATAATCCACCTTCAGCTTCTGAATGGGGCGGATAACGTTGGGGGTAATCAGAAGCACCTCATGATCAATACCCGCCAGCTCCTTCAGCGCATTGACCAGCAGCGCGGAGCAGGCTCCCAGAAGATCGCTGGTCTTCCCGGTAATTACCCGGCCGTCATTGAGCTCCATGGCCGCCGCTGTATGGCCTGTCTCCTCTGCCCGTTTCTGGGCCGCCGGAACCACTTTACGGTCCTGTGCGGTGACTCCCACCTTATTCATCAAAAGTTCAATCTTGTAGGCCTCTTCCTCGGCAGCTTTCCCCCTGGCAAT
Organism: uncultured Lachnospiraceae bacterium; assembly: GCA_949740535.1. Classification (GTDB taxonomy): domain Bacteria; phylum Bacillota; class Clostridia; order Lachnospirales; family Lachnospiraceae; genus Laedolimicola. Next base: position 9,486 of record CATJHO010000127.1, on the reverse strand, counting down.
ATTTACCAGCGTATGGTAATACCGGCGGATAATCTCCTGTCCGGAAGCTGCCCGGCATACTTCGTCGTCCACAATACATTTTCCGGCCATATTTACGCCCATATCTGTGGGAGACTGGTAGGGGCATTCCCCATAGATCCGCTCAAAAATCGCGCGCAGAACCGGAAAGATCTCCACGTCCCGGTTATAATTCACGGTAGTCTCTCCATAGGCATCCAGATGGTAAGGATCAATCATATTCACATCATTCAAATCCGCAGTAGCTGCCTCATAGGCCAGGTTCACCGGATGGCTCAGGGGCAGATTCCAGATAGGGAAGGTCTCAAACTTGGCGTATCCGGCCCGTACACCTCTTCGATGCTCATGGTACAGCTGGGACAGGCAAGTGGCCATCTTTCCGCTTCCCGGACCAGGAGCCGTTACCACCACAAGCGGACGCGAGGTTTCTATATATTCATTGTGGCCGTAGCCTTCTTCGCTGACAATCACCGGAATATTGTTGGGATAGCCCGGAATCATATAGTGCCGGTATACCTTCACACCCATTTTCTCCAGACGCCCCTGAAACATCTGCGCGCTGTACTGTCCTGCAAAATGCGTGATGCAGACACTTCCCACATAGAGATCCTTTGACTCAAATATTCCTTTCAGCCGAAGAAGATCGGAATCATAAGTGATTCCCAGATCACCTCGAATCTTATTTTTTTCAATATCCTCTGCGCTGATTACAATGACAATCTCTACCTGATCCTTCAGCTGTTCCAGCATCCGAAGCTTGCTGTCCGGTTCAAAGCCCGGAAGCACTCTGGACGCGTGGTGATCGTCATAAAGCTTCCCGCCAAACTCCAGATATAGCTTATTGTCGAACTGTCCGATGCGCTCCCGGATATGTTCCGACTGCATCTTCAGATACTTCTCGTTGTCAAATCCCTTTCTCATGGTGTAACTCTCCCCTGCATGTTCCTTTCCTGCAAAACAATTATTCCTCATACCCGTTGGGATTCATACTCTGCCATTTCCAGGAATCCGCACACATTTCCTCAATCCCGTTTTCGGCCTCCCAGCCAAGCTCTGCCTTTGCTTTCGCCGGATCCGCATAACAAACAGCAATGTCGCCGGGCCGGCGGGGCTTCACAGCATAGGGGATCTCTTTTCCACAGGCTTTCTCAAAGGCATGTACCACGTCCAGCACGCTGTAGCCCTTGCCTGTTCCCAGATTGTAAATAAGAACGCCCTTTTTCTCATCCAGCTTCTTAATGGCCGCCACATGGCCCTTGGCCAAATCTACTACATGAATATAATCCCGTACGCCGGTTCCGTCCGAGGTGTCATAGTCATCACCAAATACACCCAGGCACTCCAGCTTTCCAATGGCTACCTGCGCCACGTAGGGGACCAGATTATTGGGAATTCCCTTGGGATCCTCGCCGATAAGGCCGCTCTTGTGTGCTCCGATGGGATTAAAATAACGAAGCAGAATTACATTCCACTCCGGATCGGATACATGAATATCCTCCAGTACCTGCTCCAGCATACCCTTGGTCTGCCCGTAGGGATTGGTAATCTTCCCTTTGGGACACGCTTCAGTAATGGGAATAAAAGCCGGATCCCCATATACCGTAGCGGAGGAGCTGAATACAATATTTTTCACATTGTGCTTACGCATCACATCGCAGAGCACCAGCGTTCCGGCAATGTTGTTATAGTAATATTCGATAGGCTTTGCCACCGATTCGCCTACCGCCTTCAGTCCTGCAAAATGGATAACCGAGTCAATCTGCTCTTTCTCAAAAATCTGGTTCAGTGCCTCTCGATCCAGAATATCCGCCTCATAAAATACAGGCTTCTTTCCGGTTATCTGCTCCACCCGATCCATGGATTTCCTGCTGGCATTGTACAGATTATCCACCACGACCACATCATAGCCTGCCTCCAGAAGCTCTACACAGGTGTGGCTTCCGATAAAGCCCGCTCCCCCCGTTACCAAAATTGCCATAATCTTCTCCTCCTTCTCTCCTATCCCAATTCAAATACATTCCAATTAAAATTCCTTTCTAAATATAGCATGGTTTGAGGACAGGCGCAAGAGACACGCCTGGAAAATCGTCCGATAATTTCGATTCCCATCTGGATCTTGCTGTTTGTCTATGCTATGCTTACCTCAGCTGACAAAAGCGCCGGAATGCCAAAAGACAGCCTGCCTGAACAGTAACACGAAAACAGATCGAGAGGTAACAGCATGAGCGTAACGGTTGCAGATTTATTAAAACTGCCCTCTCTGCGCCAGGCGAAGGTCATCGCCGGGCATGGAGGACTTACAAAAATCGTTTCTTCCATTACCGTTCTGGAATCTACGGATCCGGGTGTACTGGTGGACGAGGTCTTTCCTCAGGGAGAGTATTTTGGCAGTGAAATTGTCATTACCGGATTTTTGAACATGACGGAAGATGTGGAACAGCAGTATATCAATATGAAACGGCTGGCAGAGGGCGGCGAGGTCGGTCTCATCTTTTATTATGTAGGTGTTTATCTGAAGCACATCCATCAACGTCTGATTGATTTTGCAAATGAAATGGATTTTGTGCTGATTGTGATGCCGGAGAGGAATGTAACTCTGCGCTATGGAGAAGTTATCACCGATGTGATGGATCTGATTCTCTGGGACCGGAGACATAACACTTCTCTTGTCTCGGAGATACTGGAGCGTGTCTCTTCCCTTCCGTCCCATCAGCGGACCATCAGCACCGTTCTGAAAATGCTGAGCGACCGCTTCTGTGCTTCTCTGATTCTGTGTGACAGCTCTTTTCAAATACAGCATTTATGTGCCTGGCCCCGAAGCGTGGACACTTCTGTTAAGAAAGGCTTAGAAGCTCTGGAAGCATTTCCGGCAGATCAGCAGTCCGCAGCCTGTGATATTCTTCCAGACAGCCGCCTTTACCGCTTTTCCATTACAGGAGAACGGGAACCTGGGCTTGAGCTTCTCATCCTTCGGGAGGGGCTCCCTCTTCATACTGCTGCCCTCACCGAACTGACGGACGTGATACGCCTGAGTGTTGGTATCTGGGGACAGGATCAGGGAGAATCAGCCATCCATGAATTGATACGGTCCATTCTTCAGGATGAGCCTATGAAAATGCGGCAGTTAGCCAATATTTTCCATATAAACGTGGCAGACATTCAAGAAATGTGGATCTTTCACTGTCAGGAAGCCCAGCTTGAACGTCTGCGCCGGGAGGGACTTCCTCTGATCCGGGAGCATCTGGAACATTACTGTCATACCGTTGTGGCTGATCTGTACGAAAGCCGGATCACAGCATTTATGGACTGGATCGAGCATTCTCCGGATCGGACGGCGGTTTCCCAGGATCTGTCCATGCAGCTGAAACAGGCAGGACTGCCGTTATCCCTGACCCGTTGTTATCCACTGGCGAGCACCTCGGATGTGCGCCGGACCTTTCTGCTTCACCAGGAGGTAATTGAGCTTGTACAAAAAATCTGGCCCTGCCTTAATTGTTACACTCTGCAGGAACTGGAATTTGCGGCGGACTGCCAGAAAATTCTGTCCGAAAGCGAGGCGGCTCTCACAAAAGCTCTCAAACCGCTGGAGGCTTTTAAGCATGTGCGCGAGGACAATGTACTTCTGGAAACTCTGGAGGTCTATCTTCTGGATGCCGAACGTAATGTTTCCACCTGTGCCAGCCTTCTCTTTCTCCACAAAAACACTGTAAAATACAGAATCAGCCGCATTCGAGAGCTGTTAGGCTATCCCCTTGACAAAGCCCCTGAGCTCTTTGCCCTTTATCGGGCAGCAGCTTTAAACCGGCTTCTTATCTCCAAATAGTGTAATTTTCACTTAGTTGTTTTGTCCTTTTGGACAAAGTACTGTCTATATTTTTGTCTCTTTTTCACTTTATTGCAGTGATGCAGCAGAAGTATAATGCTCCTATGCTGTAAAATTAACGCGTTTGAATATTCTGCGGCAGATTATTCAGGAATTATAACAGGAGGAGTGTTTACAAGGGACAAACATACTGGCTTTCTTGTCGTGCTGCCGCGCAGCGATTCAGAATAGGAGGTATCATTTTGCGGAAAATCGGAATTGCAGAAATCGAAGACATTGCCCTGGGAGCGGCGCTTCTGGGGGCAGGAGGCGGCGGCGACCCTTATGTGGGAAAGCTGGTTGCCATCGGCGCTGTAAAGGAATGCGGCCCGGTCACTTTGTTAGATCCAGACGAGGTCCCGGATGACGCTCTGGTGGTTCCCATTGCCATGATGGGCGCGCCTACAGTTCTGTCGGAAAAGGCTATTGGCGGAAAGGAATACCAGTCTCTCTATGACACGGTCTCCACCTTCTACGGAAAACCCATCTATGCCTTTATGCCTATTGAGGCCGGCGGCGTAAACTCCATGCTTCCCATCGCTGCCGCGGCCAGGCTTGGACTGCCTCTGGTGGACTGTGACGGTATGGGACGGGCATTTCCGGAGCTTCAGATGGTAACCTTTACCATTGGCGGCGGTTCTGCCACGCCCATGGCTCTGGTGGATGAAAAAGGCAATTCCACCATCTTCCGGACCATTACCAATAAGTGGACGGAGGAGCTGGCCAGAGCGGTTACCATGGCCTGCGGCGGTTCCGTATCAGTCTCCCTCTTTTCCATGGAAGGGGCTTTTATGAAAAAATATGCCGTGAAAGGCATTGTGACCCGCAGCCAGACCCTGGGCTCTGCCATCCGGCAGGTAAAAGAGGCCTCTAAGCGCACTCCGGAAGATGAATTTTTGCATATCACCGAAGGTTTCCGGCTGTTTAAAGGTAAAATCTCCGATGTGCTTCGGGAGGTTCGGGCCGGATTCAATTTCGGCAAGGTCCTCCTTGACGGTATCGGTGACTATAAGGGACAGTCAGCCTTTGTGGAGTTTCAGAATGAAAATCTGACTGCCTCAGTGGAGGGACATATCCTGGCTACTACGCCGGATCTCATCTGCCTGGTGGATACAGAAACCTTTCAGCCGGTTCCCACCGACGCTTTGAAATACGGAAAGCGCGTGATGGTGGTAGGACTTCCCTGCTATCCCCTCTGGCGGACAGCCGAGGGTCTAAAGCTTGTGGGCCCCCGGTATTTCGGCATTGATACAGATTATATTCCGCTGGAAGAGCGCTGCAAAGGAGGAAATGCATAATGTATAAGCTTGGTATAGACGTAGGCGGCACCAATACGGACGCGGTTCTGATTGACGATCAGCTTCGTGTGGCGGCCAGTGTAAAGCAGCCTTCCACAAAGGATGTATACAGCGGAATTCTGGCTGCTGTCCATACAATTCTTGAGGAGTCCGGCGTTGACCGCACCCAGATCCGGCAGGCTATGCTGGGAACCACCCAGTGTACCAATGCCATTGTGGAGCGGAAAGGTCTTGCCTCTATCGGAATACTGCGCATTGGCGCTCCGGCGGCTCTGGACATTCCGCCCATGGTGGACTGGGCAGAGGATCTGAAAGCCATTGCTGTGGACACTGCTTTGATTGGCGGCGGTTTTGAATACGACGGCAGAGAGCTGTCCCCCTTTGACCGGGAAGCAGCCAAAAGCTTTTTCCTGGGCCTTAAGGAAAAGGGCATCAAATCCGTTGCCATTTCCTGCGTATTTTCCACTGTACGCAATGATCATGAACAGGAAGCGGTCAGACTGTGCCGGGAAATTATGGGCAGTGATGTCCATGTATCCATTTCCAGTGAAATCGGCTCTATGGGATTGATCGAGCGTGAAAATGCCACAATACTGAATGCGGCTCTTTACCATGTGGCCGAATCCTTCACTGAAGGTTTTGCCCAGAGTCTTCAGGATGAGGGAATTGCCAATGCGGACATTTATCTCTCCCAGAATGACGGAACCCTGATGACCATGGAGTATGCCAGACGCTATCCGATTCTCACCATTGCCTGCGGACCCACCAATTCCATTCGGGGAGCCTGCTATCTGAGCCAGCTTAAAAATGCAGTTGTCATTGATGTGGGCGGCACTACAACGGATCTGGGTGTGATCCAGAACAGCTTTCCACGGGAGTCTGGAGTGGCGGTTACCATCGGCGGCGTGCGCACCAATTTCCGGATGCCGGATGTGATTTCCATCGGCCTGGGCGGCGGCTCCATTGTCCGGGAACATGCTGACGGACATGTAACCGTGGGACCGGATTCTGTGGGATATCAAATTACGGAAAAAGCTCTTGTGTTTGGCGGAGATGTATGTACCGCGACGGATATTGCCGTCCGGCTGGGACTTGCTGATCTGGGTGACGCTTCGAAGGTTTCGCATTTGAGCGGGGATTTTGCCAGAAAGGCTATGTCAGCCATTACGGAGCTGGTAGAGGATAATCTGGATGCTATGAAGGTCTCCAGCGAGGATGTGGATCTGATACTTGTGGGCGGCGGATCGGTGATACTCCCGAAAGAACTTGCAGGAGCCCGGACCGTGGCAAAGCCGGAATCCGGCGGTGTGGCTAATGCCATCGGATCCGCCATTTCCAAGGTTTCAGGTAATTACGAAAAACTGGTGGATTATCTGGTTACCCCCCGTGAGCAGGCCCTGGAATCGGCCAAAGCCGAGGCTGTGGACCTGGCTGTGGAAGCCGGAGCTGTCCGGGAGACCGTAGAAATTGTTGATGTGGAGGATGTCCCCCTGCAGTATTATCCTGGCAATACCAATCGGGTCAAGGTAAAAGTAGCCGGGGATCTGCGGTAAATTTGAACATTCAGCTGACAGAGGCAGATGGAACATATTTTCTTTTCATGTTTTTTCCATCTGCCTCTTTGCTTTTGTGTTATACTTTATTTTTCATTTGTAACTTTATATTATGGAAATTCCTTATTCTGCAGCACTTTCAAATCCTTTATTGTATCCTGGCAAGGCCGCACAAACGCTTACTTCAAGAATCCCTCCTGCACCAGATCCTCTACTGCCTCTGTGGGAATCTCAAACTCCACGCTTCCCATATATCCGGGAGCCACGTCATACTCATCAAATACAATGGTCAGCTTTCCGTCTTCATTTACATAAAAGGTTGTGTCCTCCTTCACAGACTCAAAATTTGATTCCGGCATTTCTTCATTGTTCAGCCAGTAAATGATTGATTCGTCTGCCGCCATCTGCTCCTTCATCTGCTGCTTGATATTTTCAGAAACTGCCGTAATATAATCGGCGCCCTCCTTAAACAGTCCGGACAGGCTGATCATTTCTCCTGTCTGTTTGTCAATATGGTAAATCTTCACCATCTGGGTACCGCTTGCCATCACCAGAAGCTGATCAAAACGGATAGAAAACAGCCGTTCACTGTCTGTAATAACCGAATAGTCAAGTTCCACATCCATATGGCCCTCACCGCCTGCCGCCTTCACATCTGCCTCATAGCGGGCAATGATCTCATTGGTGTATTCTTCAATGCTCTTATTGATCTGCTGGGTACTTTCCTCGTTTACCGTTCCATCCTCATTTTTCACGCTGATCTCCGGAATCTTGATATCCGCCTCCATATTGTTCTCCACGCTTTCGTACTGCCGGAAGGTTACTACCTCTGCAATGGCGCCGATCACCGGAATCTTTGCCATGGCGTGGGCAATGGCCGCACCGGAGTTAGCCATGACTGTAATCACCAGCATAGCTGCCGCAACGCCGCCCAGCACTCTGCCTGTATACATAATTACCTTTGATTTCTTTTTCATCCGTGTCTCCTCCTTTGCCTGCCGGATTCCCGCCTCTACTCTCTGACGCAGCTCCTCCGGTATTCTGATATGTTCGTAATCCTGTCTCATTTCCTCTAATTTTTTATCCCTCATAGCTTGGCTCTCCTTCCGTCAGTTCCAGCTTCAGCTTCTTGAGACTCCGATACAGAATGGTTTTTACTGTGTTGGTATTTTCATTCAGAACTCTTGCAATCTCACTCAGCTTCTGATCTTCAAAGAATCGAAGCACCACCACTGCTTTCTCCTTTTCCGTCAATACCTTCAACGCCTCTATGGTATCAAAATCCTGATAGCTGTCTTCTTTTCCATGTTCGTAAAAGCTCTCTACAGCTGTCTCCTTCTGATTTTTACGGATAAAATCAAGGGCTGTGTTCATCACGATCCGCCAGAGCCAGGTTTTGATATATCCTTCCTCCTTCACAGAGGCAGAATGCCGAATGGCTTTGTATACGCTTTCCTGGACAATGTCCAGCGCATCCTCTTCGCTGCGTACATAGGTATAAGCCAGACGGTACATCGCCTCATAGGAATCAAGAACCGTTTCCTCTACTTTCTTTTGTAATGCTTCAGCTCGCATCCGCTCTTTCCTCCTCTCTGTAACTATTAGACGACAGTGCCTCTTAAAAAGTTTTCATAATTTAAAAAAGTTTTGATGGCTAAAAAAGAACTGCCGTAAACCAGACTGCCATGATCCTTCCAACCAGGCAGCCTGCTATACAGCAGCCCTGCAGCACTCTGTTATGCTATAATGCAAAATCTTATCCTTCTGTCCGCTCCGCTTTAATATGATGCTTCTCCACATACCCTGTCAGCATCAGTGTTAAAGCGCCGTCCCCTGTTACGTTGCAGGCAGTGCCAAAGCTGTCCTGTAATGCAAAGATGGTCAGCATAAGAGCCGTTCCTGTTCCATCAAAGAGAAGAATTCCCGTGATCAGACCCAGAGAGGCCATAACGGTTCCTCCCGGCACTCCCGGCGCTCCGATAGCAAAAATGCCAAGAAGCAGACAAAAAAGCACCATGGTTCCCAGGGATGGCAGCGTTCCATAAAGAATCTGAGAAACCGTCATGACGAAAAAGACCTCCGTCAGCACAGATCCGCAGAGATGAATATTGGCAAACAGCGGTATACCGAAATCCACCATATCATTTCTGAGAGCCGAAGACTTTTTGGCACAGCGCAGGGCCACAGCCAGTGTAGCCGCAGAGGACATAGTACCCACTGCTGTGATGTAAGCCGGGCCGTAATGTTTCACTACCTCCATGGGATTCCTGCCGGAATAAGCTCCCGCCAGGGCATAAAGCAGAAACATCCACAGAAAATGCCCCGCCATAACAATGACTATTACCTTCAAAAATACCGGGAACTGTTTGGTGATACTTCCCTCATAAGCCAGGCCGCAGAAGGTCGATGCGATGAAAAAGGGCAGGATGGGAATCACTACCTTGCTCACAATTGACAGCACCACTGCCTGAAATTCATTCAAAATCATTTCCAGCTGCCGGGATTTGGTCCAGGTTACTCCCAGGCCTGTCAGCAGAGAAAATGCCAGCGCGCTCATAACGGACATCACCGGCGGGATCTCCAGCTCAAACAAAACAGCCGGAAGCTCCTTTAGTCCCTCCACCTCCGATACAATTGAAAGATGAGGAATCAGACCGAAGCCTGCTGCCATAGAAGCCAGTGCGGCGCCAATGGAAGATACATAGGCCAGAACCAGGGCCACGCCCAGCATTCTGGATGCATTATTTCCCAATTT
>CATJHO010000126.1 GCA_949740535.1 uncultured Lachnospiraceae bacterium | reverse complement strand
GGGGGATTGGACGGGTATCCGGAGGGTTCTTTGCGAGACTGGAGGAAGAGAATGCTGTACGATAAAGATATAAGAGAGCCGTTGTTTGACTATCTGGAGGAACGGTACGGAAAGATCCGTATCATTGAGGAAAAGCAGATGGGAAGATCCAGGGCAGATATTGTGATGGTTCTGCCGGATGCCCTGGCGGGAATTGAGATCAAGAGCGATGCAGATACTTACGCCCGGCTGGAACGGCAGGTGAAGGATTACGACCGGTTCTTTGATCGGAATTTTGTTGTTGCAGGTTCCACTCATGCTATGCACATTGCGGAGCATGTGCCAGAGTATTGGGGAATTTTGTCCGTAGAATGGCTGAATGACCAGGTGGACTTCTATGTGATCCGGGAGGCGGCCAAGAATCCGAAGGCAGACTTAAAGCAGAAGATACGGATACTCTGGCGGCCGGAGCTGGCTCATATCCAGGCTCTGTATGGACTGCCCAAATACGCTGGGAAGAGTAAGGACTTCGTGCAAAACAAGATTTTGGAACGTCTGCCGGAGGAGATTCTTAATAGGCAGATCAGTGAAGAACTCTTTGAGCGGGATTATACAAAGATCGAGGAGACGATTGAGGCTTATCGAAAAAAACGTTTGAAATAAAACAGAAAAGTTGACGTACCCTCACATTTTCTGGTATGATTATTTGGTATGCGGCTGAAAAAGAATCTATAGAATAAGATGAACAGTTAAAACCGGTTGTAAAACTTAGATAACTGACAGCTTGATGTTCTGTGTATTTGATGGAAAGAATTCAGCGCATATGCAAGTTGAAAAAAAGGGGAGTATGTTACGATGGAAAAAAGAGAGAAATTTTCGTCCCGGCTGGGATTTATCCTGATATCAGCCGGATGTGCCGTGGGACTTGGCAATGTCTGGCGGTTTCCTTATATAACGGGAAAGTACGGCGGAGCCGCCTTTGTATTAATTTATCTGGTATTTCTGGTGATTCTGGGGATGCCGATTATGGCCATGGAATTTGCAGTGGGCCGCGCAAGCCAGAAGTCAGCAGCCCGCAGTTTTCATGTGCTGGAGCCTAAGGGGAGCAAATGGCATCTGGAAGGATATGCAGCTATGGCCGGCAATTATCTTCTGATGATGTTCTATACCACCGTAGGCGGATGGATGCTTGCCTATGTGGCAAAAATGGCTTCCGGCTCCTTCAGCGGCCTGACGCCGGAACAGGTGGGCGGCGTGTTTGGCGATATGCTGGCCCAGCCAGGGCCCATGACCTTCTGGATGGTAGTTACGGTTCTATTAAGTTTCAGTATCTGCAGTATGGGACTTCGCAATGGAGTGGAGCGGATTACCAAGATTATGATGGGCTTCCTCTTCGTAATTCTTATTGTTCTGTGTATCCGCAGTATTACCCTGGAAGGAGCCGGAGCAGGCTTAAGCTTTTATCTGGTTCCGGATTTTGGCAAGGTGGTGGAAAACGGCATTGGTGAGGTGGTGTTTGCCGCAATGGGCCAGTCCTTCTTTACCTTAAGCCTGGGAATCGGTGCCATGGCGATCTTTGGAAGTTATATCAGCAAGGAGCGGACTCTGATGGGAGAGTCCATGAATATCTGCATTCTGGATACTTTGATTGCCCTGATGGCCGGACTGGTGATCTTCCCTGCCTGCTTTGCTTTTGGTGTAGATCCCGGTGAGGGACCGGGTCTGGTGTTTGTGACCCTTCCCAATATCTTTAATCAGATGGCCGGCGGCCGTTTGTGGGGAACGCTGTTCTTTATCTTTATGAGCTTTGCGGCCCTTTCCACGGTAATAGCCGTATTTGAGAATATCATCAGCTTTGCCATCGACCTGTGGGGATGGAGCCGTAAAAAGGCGGTGCTGATAAATCTGGTATTGATTCTGGTGCTGTCCATGCCCTGTGTGCTGGGCTTTAATCTCTGGAGCGGATTTGCGCCTCTGGGCGGCGGTACAACGGTTCAGGATCTGGAGGACTTTATTGTCTCCAACAATCTTCTTCCTCTGGGAAGCCTGGTGTATCTCCTGTTCTGCACCAGCCGTTACGGATGGGGCTGGGATAAGTTCATTGCTGAGGCTGACGCGGGAAAAGGCGTGAAGTTTCCCAAGTGGGCAAGAGTTTATGTGTCTTATATTCTGCCGCTGATTGTGTTGTTTATCTTTGTGATGGGTTATTGGCAGAAGTTTGTGGGGTGATTTCTTCGAACTGTGTGGTATGGTTTTGAATATAAGAGTTAAGAGAGGCTGCCTTGAAAGAACTTCTTTCAGGCAGCCTCTTTTTTAATCTTGTTATGTTGGGTTCTGTTTTTTCTCCTCGTGATACTCCTTCTCCGTATTCACACTCCAGATGTTCTTCTTGTCCTTCCGGCCGCTCAAGATATTGCCCACAGCTTCAAAGGAGGTTGCCATGGAGTGATCCATATTGTTGTACCGGTGCTGGCCGTTGCGGCCTACGCAGTAGAGATTTCCAAAGCTGTCCAGATAAGAAATCAGATCGTCCATGTGCTCATAGGTGTCGAAGTAAGCCGGATAGGCTTTCTTCACTTTCTCCCGGTGGGAGTCCAGTACATCGCTTTCACTGGAGATGACACCCATCTTAAGCAGTTCAGCAACAGCATATTTTACCCACTTTTCCTCGCTGAGCTTCCAGTACTTGTCGCCCTGGGTGCAGAAGTATTCCAGGCCGATCCAGACCGTCTTTTCCGGTTCTGCCACCATATAAGGAGACCAGTTATTGAAGACCTGGATACGGCCGAGCTTTATGCCGGTGTCCTGGACGTAGATCCAGCAGTCGGGTACAATATTGTTCAGGGTTTTGAGCTGGGTTTCATTCTTCAGATTTAGCTTTTTCACCAGAAGGCCTACGGTCACAAAATCACGGTAGGGAAGTCCGGCAGCAATTTCAGCCTGCTTCCTGGGAACATCATTCATACCGGCAACCAGATCCTTAACAGGCATGGAGGAGATAAATACATCGCCTTCTACGGTTACTTCCTGGCCGTCACATACATAAACAATACTTTCGATCTTATTACCGGCGGTGTGAATCTTAGTGACCTTACAGCCTTTGCGGATCTCGCCGCCCATCCGTTCTACCTCTGCGGCGGCAGTCTCCCACAGCTGGCCGGGGCCGTATTTGGGATAGTTAAACTCTTCAATGAGAGAAGTCTGTACATGCTTTTTGTCCTGTTTTCCAGGAAGGAGTTTTACAAGATTATCCATAAGGATGCCGAGAACAGAAAGACCCTTGGTCCGCTGGGCGCCCCAGTCCGGCGCGATTTCCCTGGGATGACGGCCCCAGAGCTTCTCGGTATAGCCTTCAAAGAACATGGAGTACAGTTTGCGGCCGAAGCTGTTAATATAAAAGTTCTCCAGAGAATCCACCGGTTTCTTGACCACGGCAGTTTTCAGATAACTGCAGCCTGCCACAATGGTATCTGCCAGACCCATGTTCAGAAACAGTCTGGCGTTGAGCTTAATGGGGTAATCAAAGAATTTCTTCTTATAATAAATACGTGATACCCGGTTCCGGGTCAGCATCACCAGATCCTCCTTCTCCGGATCCGGCCCGCCTTTTTTCAGCGGCACAGAACGTCCCAGCACCTTGTCATCGTAGGAGGGGCTGCCCTGAAGAGGCATAATCTGATCCCACCAGCGGGTTACGCGGTCATCCTTGGAGAAAAACCGGTGTCCGCCGATGTCCATGCGGTTTCCGTTATAGCGCACAGTTCGGGAGATACCGCCGATCTCCTGACTCTCCTCCAGCACCAGCACTTCATATTCCTTTGACTGCTTCAGCAACTCGTAGGCCGCCGTCACTCCGGCCGGACCTGCGCCGATGATTACTGCTTTCTTCATTTGACGCTCCTTTTTTTCCTCTGAATCTTTTATTGTTAGTTTTCGCCGCTGGCGGCTTTTGTATCCATAATATCCGTATTTTCTGCATGTTATAGGACCTTTTCATTGTACACGATCTGCGGACAGCCGTCAAACAGAAGTGTTATATTTTAGAAATACGCTGTAAGAAGCGGATAAAGGAAGTGTTGCGATACCACAATGGAGAGCGGGAAATATTCTCCGTGTTTGACTTGACATTTCTCTGCTTTCCGTTATAATAAATTTTCGGAAATCATTTAAAGACTGGTTTCCAAATCCGTGTGTTCGAAACCATCCACACGTAAAACAAAACTAAGGAGAACAAGAAAATGAGAGAAAACAAAGTAGTATTCATGGCACAGGCTGCAATGATTGCGGCCATCTATGTGGCGCTCTGTCTGGCATTCGCGCCTTTCAGTTATGGTCCGGTTCAAGTCCGTGTGGCGGAAGCCCTGACCATTCTGCCCTTTTTTACTCCGGCAGCTGTCCCCGGCCTCTTTATCGGCTGTCTGACTGCCAACCTGGCAGGCGGAAGTATACTGCTGGATGTGGTGTTTGGAAGTATTGCAACCCTGATAGGTGCAGCAGGAACCTGGATGCTTCGAAAGAAAAGCCGTTACCTGGCACCGCTTCCCCCCATTCTGGCGAATACCCTGATCGTGCCCTTTGTCCTGCGTTACGGTTACGGAGAGCCTCTGCCGATTCCGCTTCTCATGGGAAGTGTTGGAATTGGTGAAGTCCTGTCCTGCGGTCTGATGGGAATGGTGCTTCTGACTGTGCTGGAGCGGTATCGAAAATTCATCTTCCGCACCGCATAATAATTAAACGGTTATATGCAAATCTTTTGGGACTGTTGCAAGTCAGGCGGTTTCTACCATATATAGTATGAATTATCTCTGTATTAACACTATATATCGTAGAACTCCTGTATTTTGCAACAGTCCTTCTGTTTTATCAAAATACAGAAAAAAACATCTCATATTCCCAAAATCGCAGATGGAATGCCGCAGAAATGATCCTTTTCCCAACGGAAATTTTTGTTAAAAACCAGAGAATCCCTGTTGACTTGCATGTTATAAAATGTTATAATCTGTTAAGTGAAAGGGAAAAAACATAACAAATCCTAACAAGAGGGCACCTTATGAACCAACTTCGAAGAGAAAGAATCGGGAAATATATTCAGGAAAAAGGCGCAGTGACAGTAAAAGAAGTGAGCGCTCTTTTTCCTGATGTCAGTTTAATGACCATTCACCGGGATCTGGAGAAGCTGGAGGAGGAAGGATTGATTATCAGGACCAGAGGAGGAGCCGTATCCGCCACATCTGCAGGAAGCCCCACAGAAGTGAAACTGGAAGCCAGAATGCAGACCAACTGGAAGGAAAAGCGGGAGATGGCCCAGAAGGCCCTGCGCCTGCTGGAGCCGGGAAGCGCGGTATTTCTGGACGCAGGCACCTCGAATATGGCACTGGCCCAGGCAGTTCCTGATATGGATATCAATATTTTCACCACCGGCCCCAATATTGTTCTGGAACTTGGAAAGCTTTCCATTCCCACTGTACATATGTGCGGCGGAACCCTGAACCGTTTTAACCAGGCAGTGTCCGGCCAGAGCACGCTGCAGATGCTGGAACAGATTAACATCGCCACGGCATTTCTGGGAGTTTCCGGATATACAGAAGAGAATGGTTTCACCTGCGGCAAAGAGGACGAAATGCTGGTGAAGCGCCTTATGATGAGAAAGGCCGGAAAAAAGGTAATTCTCATGGACAGCTCCAAATGTGGAAGAATTCTTCCCTATACGTTCGGGAATGTGGAGGATGTGGACTATATCGTCAGTGACGGCCGGCTCCCGGAAGAAGTGCGGGAGAGAGCGGAGCAGGCAGGAACCGTTGTGCTTTAGCCGGATTTGTTTTTCACAATGGGGACAGGTACAGAAAAAGCCCGTAATAGCAACACAAAATATATAAAAAGAATTATGGAGGGAAAAGAAATGGCAGTAGGCGTATTAATGCCAAAAGCAGGAATCACGGTAGAAGAATGCATCATTACCGAGTGGCTGAAGAAAAAAGG
>CATJHO010000125.1 GCA_949740535.1 uncultured Lachnospiraceae bacterium | reverse complement strand
TATTCATAATCTTTCTCTCCTTTTTATATAAAATCAGGCTGGAAAATTCCACTGCACCTTAGCAATGCATCAAAATTATGCTTTTGCCAGTGTTATCATTATAAACGCAGGCTCCCCTTTGTGCAAGTTAGTTGCTGAAATTTCTCTTGTGCTTCACTGTTTTTTGTGTTATACTGTCTCCAATGGGGCATTGGCGCAGCTGGGAGCGCGCCACACTGGCAGTGTGGAGGTCACGGGTTCGAATCCCGTATGCTCCATTTTTGTAATTTGTAATAAGGAGGGACCCGCAAAGCGGGAGGATTCCTTATTACCCACTTGTAATTAAGGAAGGTCCCGCAAGGCGGAAGGATTCCTCATCTTCAAGCAGACGCTCACGAACAAAGTTTGTACCAATGCGTCTGCTCTATTTATTACAGCAGAGTAAGCCCCGCTGCTTTCTCCATATTCCGTCTCTTCTGCTCCATCGACGAGTGCACATAACGATCTAACGTAATATTTACACTGGAGTGTCCCAGAATTTCACTCAAAGATTTGGCATCAAATCCGCTTTCCACATACCGGGTGGCAAACGTATGCCGAAGCGCGTGATAATTGATCTTCTGGATTCCACACTCCTGCAGATATCGGCGCAGAATATTTTCCATGGTCCTAGGTTCGATAAACGTTTCTGTACTCCCAGTCAAAAGATAGGCGTTGTCCGGCATATTCCGTATCTGCTCCAATCTTTCCATCAAAAAATCCGGGATGGGAATATCCCGCAGGGAAGAACTGCTTTTCGGTTCTGTAACCACAACCCTTGTTTTGCTATGACCTTCCTTCCCTATGTTCTGAATTCTCTGCATTGTCCCGCGGACATGCAGGATCTGCTCCGCATACAAAATATGCCCTCTCTTTAAGGCGCACACCTCCCCCAGCCTCAATCCCATATACAGGCTAAGAAGGATTCCTGTTTTCGTAAGGCTGTTATCCTGCAGCAGAAACTGTTCCAGTGCCTGCTGAGTCTGTCTGTTTAAAACCGTTGTTTCTATTTTACAGCTTCTCACCTTGATCAGTTCAAAACGGCATGGAATTTCGATCCCGCATCCTGCCGTATAAATACAGATTTCTTTTAAAACCGCCAGCATATCCCGGACTGTTTTCTCCGAAAGTCCGCCCTTCCCGTTTTTTCTTCCGCTTTCTAACTTTTTCTGTACAAATTCTTCCACATATGCGGTAGTCAGCTTGCCAGACGGACGATCCCCCAATTCCGGAAGCAGATGATTATATACCAGATTGTGGTACTTCACATAGGAGGATTCTTTTACCTTCAGCTTTACATTCTCCATCCACCGGCATGCCAGGACATCCATCTTTACTGTTCTTTTCCGGAATAACTGCAGGTTACGCTTGTCTTTTGTTTCCATAGATATAATCCCCTTTCGTTTTTTTTGATTATATCCGGAATGGATACCCTCAGTGAACAAGATGCCGAAGGCTGGCACAGCGCGAATCGTTTCGCTGTCCACAATACTCATATATTTTTACAGGTAAAATCTTTTTTTGTTAAAATCATACGATTTCCCCATTCTTATTCGTATTTATTAATACACAATAATTTACAAAGGAGAAGGATTCATATGATGAAAAAAATTCAGGCAGTCCTTTATTCTGCCGGTGTATTTCCACATTATTACGGCTTCAACTATTTCCAGAAGGCTGTTCTGCTGGCTGTGGAGGACCCGGAACGCTTACAGAGCGTCCGCAAGGAGATTTATTTCCCTATTGCACAGGAATATCATACTACTGTTTCCAATGTGGAACGGGATCTGCGCACTGTCCGGGATGCGCTTATTAAGAACGGCGGGCTGGAAAC
>CATJHO010000124.1 GCA_949740535.1 uncultured Lachnospiraceae bacterium | reverse complement strand
TTGGCATTATCCAAATCAGGTTGTGGGTCGAAGCGCTTCAGCTTCCTCTCAGCCGGCTTTCTGCCAGCTCCCCATTTCCAAATATGTTGTTTACAAAATTGATTATAGATCCCCGGCTTAGATTTTGCAAGAGCATTGTTTCTTAATTTTTATGCACAAAAGCTTCTTCAGCCAAATCCCTGTAAGTAATCAGTTCTATCCCATTGTCTGTAATATAATCTTTTACAGTTTTACTTAAAGCTGCCTTCAGATCCAGTATCCGTTTCACCGTTAAAGAGGAAACTTCCAGCAAATCAGCATCTGCATAACCACAATGAAAGATATAATAACCCGTCTCTCCCTCCCTCAATGCCGGAAGGCTGTTCATAAGAAACTCCTGCTCCACATCCTGCTTTAACTGTTCTTCCAAAGATCTGCCCTTTGTCAGGGATACAGCTCCCGGCAGGCGCTTATATGTGGAATCGGACATCATCCTCATGGAATGAAAAATCTGGTATTTGTCTGCCACTTTCCTTGCTGCCCGTTCTGTATTGGGTGTACAGATAGAATGAGGATGGAGATATTCCGGCCATTTTCCCATAAGATTATAAAACTGTTTCACTTGGTTTTCTGTTTCCAGAAGAATCTCCTCATAGGGATAGGGATCCTCTTCAAAGAGATACATCATTCCATCCATCCCCATAAGTCTGTTTGTTTTCAGTAACTCTCCAGAAGAAATAAAGCTGCCATCTTCCCTTACCAGATGAGGAATCTGGTAAGGATCCATAACTGGTTTTCCTGCCACATAATTAATATCTATTCCAAGACATATATCTATATCTTTTATCTGTTCTGCTGCTTTTTGGGATGCCTCCATATTCACAAACATCCCCGTATTCCGGATTATGCCCTCTTTAATTCCTCTAAGAATTCCATCACTGACTGCTCGTGTTATACCATAATCATCACTTTGAACCAATAATCTTTTCATTTATCTTACCCCAGTTTTACCGTTTTTTAGAAGACTCAAATCCAAAAGCCATACACAATACCATTGTAACAATAAATGCAATTACACAGGCAGCAACGCCATGAGGCAGACTTTGAGCATTCTCTCCCGCAAATCCAAGGCAGACGAGCAGATTTCCTGAACCAACAAAGTAAACTGCCACTTTCATAATACCTGCATAAAGACCTCCTGCAAAACCTCCGGCCATCATGTATGGGATCACTTTTTTATATCTTAAAATTATGCCAAATAATGTTGGTTCGCTGATCCCCCCTGCTGCAAGCGTCAATAAAGAGCTGCTGGCATATCCACGATTTTCTGCTGTCCGCGCTTTCAGTAAAAACGAAACAGCGATTGCTATCATGGGATAATTGGAAATAAAAGCGCCCACCAGAATACTATTGTCATAGCCTGCACTTGCCATATAGGAAAGAGCGATCGCAATCAGTGCCTGATGCATTCCCGTCACAATTAACAGAGGCCACAAAGCTCCTACAATACCAATCGTCACTGGACCCAGTAAACCATGAAGCGCTACAATGCCCGCTGCGATTCCCTGTCCGATAATTGCTCCCATGGGTCCCAGAATGCAGAGTGCCAAAGGCAGCATAATTAAAGTTAACAGAACCGGATATAGAAGCGCCCGAAGACTGTTGGGAATTATTTTATTTATTCCTTTTTCCACATAAGACATTACCCAGGTGATCAGCAGCATGGAAATAAAATTCGAAGAATATGTGGTTAATGTCATGGGAATTCCATATACATAAAAGGGCTCTCCGGCTGATGCTATCTCTATCAGGCTTGGATGCAGCAGAATTCCAGCCAGGAATAACGCCATAAAAATATTTGCCCCAAACCTTTTTGCCCCTGCATAAGCTGTATAAATGGGAAAGAAGTAAAATCCGGCATCGCCTGCAAGGGCCAGAAGGCGCATGAAATCACTGGTTTCCGGAAGCAGATTTAACATACCAGGCCCCAAAAGTGCTGTTATCAGCTTCATGATACCTGCTGCAGTAATAATGGGCAGCATCGGCGTTACACAGGCTCCAATCACATCTACCGTTCTGCCCGCCGCCTTTTTTAAAGTCAGTTTTTCTTTTAAAAGATCCTCATCCGGCCTCTCTTCCATGCGTACATTTTCTTCTATTCCTGCCTGTCTGCAAAAACTTTTATATACATATTCTACATCCGGCCCGATAATTATCTGGTATTGTGTTCCCACACTTTTTGTTCCAATAATCCCATTCAGCTTCTTGACAGCCTCATCGTCCACCAGCCCCCGGTCCTTGGGTGTCAGTCGAAGTCTGGTCATACAATATGCGGCCGATGAAATATTTTCTTTTCCACCGGTAAGCGCTAAGATTTCTGCTGCGATAGTTTCGTAATTCATAGACGTTTCCCCTCCTATTTTATCTTATTTTGTTATATTATTGGTTTTTTCCTATATCCCTGCAGTCAAAAGAACGCGCGCTTTTCTTTTGATTTTCAGGCATGAAAAAACCCACAGAAATAGATACAGCTTTTTGTATCCTGCTTCTGTGGGTTATGCCCGTTTCCGGTTACAGTCCCTCCCGATCGCACAGGCGGTTTACATGCAGCATTAAATACAATTTTTCTTCTTCATTTAAATAATAACCATTTTCTTTTAAAATCCTCTCTATCCCGTTTACACATTTACTAATGTGTGGAAACTCACTTTTCACCGTTCGATATAATTTTAGATTGTCTTCTGATACCTTGCGGATATTGTCTGCTCTCCGAAGCAGATACTCCATATGAGAAGCAAAGCGGGAATAACTAAATTTTTTTCTGCTGATTCGAATATCAAATGTCTTTTCAATAAATGCAGCAATTAACTCTACGATTTCCTCTTTGTCTTCATTTAAAGCACCCATATTGATTTCTGAATTTATTATATTAAGCGCAATACCCGTCAATTCCGACTCTGGCAGATCGATTTTCAAGTCTCTGTGAATCAGCCACATAGTATATTCCGCAATTTCTGCTTCCAGGGGGTAAAGCAGATTAATATCATAGTAGATTGGCATTTTAATATTTATCTGTTTTTCATACCGCTCAATACTAAATTGTATATGGTCCGCTAAAATAAATGTTAAATTTGGATTTAGGCGTTCTCCAATCCGGTCATTGGCGTATGCAGAAACCTTACTGGCAAGCTCCATTACTTCTTCGCTGACACTTTGAATCAGACTGATATCCTGTTCCTTTGTGCCATAATAGGTCCTGCTGATAACGGAGAGATCTTCCAGTTCCTCTGGCATTTTACGAAAACCGATTCCCTTACCTTCTACAATTATCTGTACACCCTTTGAATCCAATGCCAATGCAAAGTTATTGTTAATTTTTTTAAGCAGTTTCATCTTTATGCGATTTCCTCAAGGATCGGACTCTCCGTATCTGTCTGCTGTCCAAGCATGGGCTTGCGAAACGCTTTTCCATTCGTAACAATAACCATGGTTGTCATATCATACTGTACGCTCATTTTCTCCAAATCAAAACGGACAATTGGATCTCCTTTTTTTACTCTTGCATGAACCTTCTTTAGTTTCTCAAAACCGGAACCATTTAGATTTACTGTATCAATTCCAATATGAATTAAAAGCTCTGCTCCGTTATCCGCTTGAATGCCAAAGGCATGACCGGTTTCAAAGAACATGGTAATCTTTCCGTCACAGGGTGCTTTTATTACATTGTCTGCAGGAACAATCGCGACACCGTCGCCCATAACCTTTGAAGAAAATGCCACATCCTCTACCTGCGTAATATCAATGCATCTTCCTTTTACCGGAGCGTAGACTGCTGTATCTATTTTCTTTTTACTAAAACCAAACACTTTGTAACTCCTTTCTCCCCAAAGAGATTTATACCGGGCATGTCTGAGAGAATAAAAAAAAGACACACCACAAGTTTCTTCAAACTTGGTTATGCCTCCTTCAGAGTTACAGTCCAAATAGGTTTGATTTATTCTAAATTCATGCTATCATAGATCCGATTTACTGTCAAGACCTCAAAATTTTTTCAAATTATCTTATTTTTCATAAAATAACTCTTTGAGGCTCCCTATATTCCAACGTAAATGAGATTCCTCAAAGAGTTAAAATCTTTATCTGCTTATTATCTGCCAATCCAGCCCTCTCTTGACAAGAGTATACACTATCAAGAGAGGGTATCATTTATAATAATAACTGTTAATGGTGGAACAGCCGAATTCCCGTAAACGCCATCACCATTCCATATTTATCACAGGCCTCAATCACCAGATCATCCCGCACAGATCCCCCCGGCTGGGCGATATAGCGTACTCCGCTCTTTCTGGCCCGCTCGATATTGTCACTGAAGGGGAAGAATGCGTCAGATCCAAGAGTCACATCCGACATTTGGTCAAGCCATGCCCGCTTCTCTTCCTCTGTGAAAACCTCCGGCTTTACCTTAAAGATTCGCTGCCATGCCCCTTCCGCCAGTACATCCATATATTCATTGCCAATATAGACATCGATGGCATTGTCCCTATCCGCCCGGCCGATACCGTCCACGAACGGAAGCGCCAGCACCTTGGGATTCTGGCGCAGGAACCAGTTGTCTGCTTTCTGGCCTGCCAGACGGGTGCAGTGAACCCGTGACTGCTGTCCTGCACCGATTCCCACAGCCTGCCCGCCCTTTACAAAGCACACAGAATTAGACTGGGTATATTTTAAGGTAATGAGCGCAATTTTCAGATCCCGTTTTGCATCCTCTGAAAGATCCTGATTCTGGGTTACCACATTTCCAAGAAGCTCATCGTTGATAGGAAGCTCCTGACGTCCCTGTTCAAAGGTAATACCATAGACTTCCTTGTGCTCCATAGGAGCCGGGCGGTAAGCAGGATCCATCTGAATCACATTGTAATTTCCCTTTTTCTTTGCCTTCAGAATCTCCAGTGCCTCTTCCGTATAACCTGGTGCAATGACGCCGTCCGAAACCTCACGTTTGATAATGGACGCCGTATCCTTATCGCAGATATCAGACAAAGCGATAAAGTCTCCAAAGGATGACATTCTGTCTGCTCCTCTGGCTCTTGCATAGGCGCAGGCCAGGGGAGAGAGTTCTCCCATATCGTCTACCCAGTAAATCTTCTTCAATGTATCATCAAGAGGAATTCCCACAGCCGCGCCGGCCGGAGATACATGTTTAAAGGAAGCTGCGGCCGGAAGTCCTGTGGCCTCCTTAAGCTCCTTCACCAGCTGCCAGCCGTTGAAAGCGTCTAAGAAGTTAATGTAGCCTGGTTTTCCGCTGAGAACCTTTATAGGCAGCTCCGATCCGTCTGCCACATAGATCTTAGAAGGTTTCTGATTGGGGTTACATCCGTATTTTAATTCCAATTCTTTCATAAAGATTTACCTCCATATAAATTTTAATTCTCTTCATTTTTATTGAGAATCCTGGTCTCATATTTTCCAGTTTCTATATCAATATAGCGCACAAAAAGAGATACCTTGTTATCTTCGTTGAGATTCATCCATAGCATATTGGTAAACTTTTCCATATCATTGGGGATGCCTGCCAGCTTCGGTTCTCCTTCAAAGCTTGGAAGCGGATTTCCATCACACTGATAGGTGTGGATAAAATGTCCCTCTCCTGCCGGACAGTTTTCATAAGAAAAGGTATAGCGGTTACAGGAAGAAGGATCCCCGTTATTGCTCTTTAAAATAGACATAGCATAGTGGAACATTCCATTTTCGATCTCCATTAATCCGGAAATCCGCGGCGTGTAATTGGGCCCGTCCGGCTCAAATTCCCTGGCCCGCAGAGCCTGCTCGAAGGTCAGCCCTTTCTTTAGACCCTCATAAACCGTATCTGTCTGGTCTCCATTGGTGACAATCGTCTTATTTCCCAGAACCCGCACAGGTGCATAGATGATCAGGCTGGGATCCGACATCTTGGATGGATCAAAAGCCTGCGTCCGGATTCCCTCTCCTTCCTCCACAAAGATCCGGTTCCTGCTGTTCTCACTTCTGCCCATTATAAAATAAGCAGTTACTGCTTTCTTCCCATCCTCGGATCTGCCAATGATAATCCCCCGTCCCGGATAGGCATTGTTCTGCAGTTCTTGTGCCAGTGAAATCATTTCCATGTCTGTTCTCCTCTCTTATTCTTTTTGTGCTTTCTCGTGTTTTTCATACCCTCTCTTGAAAGAGCATACATAATAAAAAGCCGCAGTCTAAGCAATAACTGCCCAGACGGTCGGCTTTCCAATCCCTATACTCCCTGTGGTTATCTCCACTTCCGTCAGTCATATAAGGTAGTTACAACATAGCATTTCTTTTTGTGGTTGTCAATTGCTTTTTAAGCTGTCTGCAATGGTTTCCACAATCCGTCCCCGGACCAGCTCTGCAATCTCTCTGGATTTCATATTCTGATACTGCTCATAGGGTATCGGTTCTAAGAAATGTACCTGCACCGTAACCGGATGGATACTGTTGGTATCAAAAGCCTGATAGGAATTCAGCATGGCAACCGGCACAATGGTACATTTGGCATTTATGGCGCTTTTGAAGCTCCCTCCCTTGAACTCCCCTACTTCATTTCCTTTCTTTGAGCGGGTTCCTTCCGGGAAAATCAGATAGTTCCGGCCTTCTTTAACTTCTTCCGTCACAGACTGAATGATTTTCAAAGACTGGCGCACATCATCCCTGTCCATAAACTTTGCTTTCAAAATGGCAAAGACCTGCTTCAGAAAAGGAATATCTTTTACCTCTACCTTGGCCACCACAGAAAAGGGCACATCACAGGCCTCAATAATAGAAAGTACATCAAAAAGACCCTGATGATTGGGAAAGAACATAAAGCCTTTTTCCGAAGGAATATGCTCCTTTCCGTAAACAGCTATTTTCACCCGGCCCCCTTTGTTGGCATGAACCGTAATCTTTTTAAGCAAAGCATATTTTTTATCCTCCGGAATCTCATCCGTACGTCTGGCATAGGAACACAGCTGATACCACCACCAGGGCACAAAGGGCAGATTATACAATACCATTAAAAGAATTCTCTTCACTTCGATCTCCTTAGTCTTTTCTCTTCTCAAATTCCAGGCAGATTTCCAATTCCTGCCCTTTTAGACTGCTGCTGATAAAATCCAGCATCACCGTCTGAAGCTTTTCTGAATAGCTCCAATAAGGACTGGTAGTTAAAGGAATCAGGAAGGTCCCTTCCCTGCCGTCATAAATAAAACGGCGGCTCTCCTTCAGTCCCTTTCCCTCGTCCATAAAATAAACCACACCCTCAAAATCCGGAACCTCCTGTCCATCCTTTGAAGGTTTCACCCGAATCCGCAGGAAGGGAACCTCCATACCCGTTACCGTCCCTTCAAAACCATAGAGAAAATAATTCTCCTCCGCAGTCATCCGGTACCGATCTCCGCCCAGCTTTTCCGCATTGGTATCAACCAGACTGTATTCCAGTGACAGATCTTCTGTCTCCTTCTCTTCCAGATAATCATTTCCCCATACAGCCGGAAGCATTTTCAACCGCTCCACATGCATGATTTGTCCCAGCTCCTCATAAGCCGGTTCATACTGTTCCTGAATCTCTGCCTGATTGGTGAGGAAAATAATATTTTTATATTTACAGGGAACATAATGCTCTGCCAGATGCTGATAGAGATAATAATTCCGTGTGCTCAAGGATCCGGAATCATGCTCCCAGGCTGGCCATACTACAATCACCTCTGGCTTCAGCTCCTGCAGCACCTGAACGGCTCTGGTCTGCATTACCCGGTTGTTGGTATTGTAGGTACTGCTGAAGGGAAGAAGAACCTTTCGATTCAAGATATTATAGTGGGCCAGCTGATTGGTCATATCTACAAACTGATAGGGTCCGCACAGATCCAAAGCCAGCTCATTCAGATTCATAAGCTCCGTCTTCTGATCCTCCGTAATATAGATATCCCCCAGACCCGGTATTCCTGTTTCTTCTGCCGATGCATACACATATTCTTCTGAAATCTCTTCCCGTTCAAAGATTCTCCCCGGCAGTTCCCAGATCCGGGCTCCCTTGGCCCATGTGACACAGCCAAAGAGAAAAAGCAGAAGCACCAGCGTACTTGTAGAACGATGTTCCTTTAAGTAGGGAAGCATCACCATCAGAATCAGAAATAAACTGCTGACAGCTGTGACAATGATTCCCCGCTCCCCAAACTGGGTCCGCACAAACGTATATTTCACAATAATTCCATTGAACAAAATCAAAAACAACAGGGCATACACAGCCAGCTTCCGCTCCTCGCCCTTTTTCCCAGCCAGAAAATAAAAAGCTGCCAGAAGGGAAAACGTAAATCCAAATGTGGCATACCACACATAAGGACTTGTAAGCTCCGCCATAAGAATATCTCCGGTGGTTTCCAGAATTGCCGCAGAGTTTTCCACAATATAGCGCAGAATTGCGAAAAACATGGGGATAAAACAGATTCCCAAGATAAATAGAGGAAGATACCAGGGCAGCAGTTTCTTTCTTACCTCCTTCTCCTTTAACCGAAGAAAGATCTTCCATCCCTTTTCGTGAATTCCCTCATAAAGAATCATAGGAAGCGCAGCCAGCGCACAGGCTCCACCGATAGAAGGGTTCCAGGCGATGGACAGAATCGAAATAAAGGTCCAGCTCCACAAAAGCTTTGCAAAGTCTGTCCGCACCTTTTTGGAAAATACAACAAAGATAAAAGGCAGAACAAAGGCCCAGCGGGTGTAATAGTACTGATCTCCAAAGAGAGAAAACAACAGAATACAGAGAAGTCCTGCCAGCTTATTTTCCACACAGTAATAGACAGCTGCCGCTGTAACCACCGCAATGAGTACACAGCCAATCACCATCGCGGCCTCAAATGACGCATAGGTTCCGTCAAACAAGGTATACCAGACGCCTGCCTGCAGATAATCACAGACTCCATGAATCGGCATGGTATCCAGATAAGGGATTGTCCCAAAGTTCAATAATTGATGAAGAGGGCCTGAAAATTCCCCATAGTGATACAGTTCCAGAGGAGTTCCGGAAAGTGTTCCCCTTGGAAGCACATAGGATGCATATACTGCAAGAGAGAGAAAGCTGCTGATATAGATGGTTCCTTCTTTCTTTTTCCGATCCCGCCAGAAGATACAATAGCTGTTATATCCGATTAGAACGGCCGTAACAATTCCCATTGCAAGCTTCATTTTTATGGAATCATACTGCGTTACAACATTTCCCTGATAGAGATACGTATAATGAGAAATACACAGAAAGCAAAGAGGAAGCAGCAGCTGGCTTTTTGCCAGAGCCTGCTTCATCATCCGCTCATCCTTTCGTTTCATATACAGATACGTATAATAGAACGTTGACAGTCCACAGACAGCCTGGATCAGATAAATATTCCTGCCATAAGCCAAAACCCCGCCGGGAATCAGAAGGTCAATGGTTTTTAAAACAGAAGCCAGTGTAAACTGTGCAAACAGAAAGAAAAAGCATCCATTGCTGATTTGTGTCCATGTTTCTGCCCATCCACTTCCATACTCTTTCTTTACATCCAGATCGCCTTTCAGCCAGTAGATTTTCCTGGAAAGCAGAGAAAACAGAAGAAAAAAAAGCACATAAAAGAGCACCGTTCCCCCCAGAACCAGATAAGCCAGCGTCATATCCCCGGATTTGTAGTAAGCTGTCCAGGAGGTATAGCCTGTGACAAATTCCTCATACATGGGCATCTTTGTATAAAGCACCCGCATTACCAGCCAGGCAGACACGGCTGTTGCCACAAGAGCCAGAACTGCAGAAAGCAGACTTATTCTCTGAGAACATTTAACTCTCATTTTTCTTTCTCCTTATTCCTTCTATCTGTATCACACACTCCCAGATTCCCGCTGCCCCATAGGGAAGCATCGATACAAAATAGGGGAATATGTACTGAGACTTTGCCTCCCAGATCGTGTGAAATGCAAATCCGCCCAGAATCACCAGCATCAGAAACAGCTGCTCCGGTTTCCAGGATTTTCTGCGGATATACAGACATACGGATACAGCTGCAAATATCAGCCCCTGATAAATATTCATATATTCATGAAGGACTACATACAGCTTCCCGTCATAAATACTCTGAACAATCTTAGAAAAATCTCCTTTGTGAAATTGATTCACCCAAAGGGCTGCATACGTAGGTTCATTCCACTGAGAAACCGTTTTTTTATAATAAAAAGTCAACGCATAAAGCGGATCCGAAGCAAATTTCTTCAAAGATTTCTGAATCGCTTCTCTGGCAATGGCATCACTTTTAACTGCATCGCAGCCAGAATTCAAAAAGGTATCATAATTAAATTCATTGTACCACCCCTCTGCCCGTTCCCCTTCCTGCATTCCCATGGCTATCCAAAGGGTTTTAGGCATTCCCTTCGTGATGGTCTGGCCGGAACGTACTTCATAGAAGACTGTCAGGCCTTTTCCCATAAGACTGCTTATAAAAATCAGAAGCAATGCCATCACAAGCGGCTGCAGTTTTTTTCTTTCTAGAGCTTTGTACAAAAGCAGTAGTACCATTGCCACAAGAAAAATGCTGTAATTATTTTTTACCAAAATAGATGCTCCTATGAATACGGCAGACAATATAAGGTAACACAGCCGTTCTTTACCGGAGCGCTTCTCTTCCAGAGCGTACCACAGCATTAAAAAGGATGCCAGGGCCAAAGCCAGTCCCAGCATAATTCCATAAATAAACGTCGTGTAAAGCATCATATGAATGCAGCCCATGGAAAGCAGCAGTACAAGGCAGTTGATTTTTCTGCTTTCAAAAAAACGATCGGTAATCTTATACAAAAGATATACAACTGCGCCATTGGAAACAGCCGTGACATACATGAAAAGCTTATAGTTTTCTTCCCCGGCCAGCCGGTAAAGTACCTCCAGAATGGCTGCCAGACCCAGCTGGTTGGGATATACCTGCATATATTTTCCAGGTTCAAAAAACAAAAAATTGTTCTGGGAAATCAGCCATGACACCCAGGAAACTGCCTTCTGATCTGCCTCCAGATAAGTATGGCTTACCGCGGTCCACAATATGCTTACGCCTATTACAAAGAAAACGGCTGTTCCGATTAAAATCTTCATGGGAATCCTGTCCAGAATTCCGGTCTGATTCAGCCAGTAGAACAGAAGCACTGCCATTAAAAGAAACAGTCCATTCATAAACAGATTGTCCATCCGATACTGAGGACGTTCTGCAAAAGAAGTTTCTCCTGTAAAATAAGCAGTGCTGACAAAACTGACCAGGAGTAAAAAGCCCATAAAAAGAATTGAAAGCCATAGAATGAACTGCTTTCCCCGGTTTAATATGTGATTTCGCATTTATTTCTCCATAAAAAATACTTTGAATTCTTATTCCAGAATTCAAAGTAATTATAGTATACTTTTCTGGGTTTGTCATCTATTCATTTTCCGGTTCATTCTCTGCCTGATACTCCAGGATGTCTCCGGGCTGACAGTCCAGGGCTTTACAGATGGCATTTAAGGTAGTAAAACGCACAGCTTTCGCCTTATTATTTTTTAAAATAGACAGATTTGCCATAGTAATGTCCACTTCTCTGGCCAGTTCTGTAAGTCCTATTTTTCTCTTTGCCATCATAACATCCAGATTGATCACAATTGACATAGATTATGCTCCTCAAATTGTCAAATCATTTTCCAGTTTATAGGTAACTGCCTGATCGAATACCTTGGAAAGTACCTTGCTGAACAACCCCGCAATCACAAACACCAGAATAATTACCATCGTTGCAGGCGTCACCACAATCAGCAGACGAAGCGCGCTTACTGCCGCAATACAGAAGCTGTAAGTTCCCATACGTCTTAATCCACGCACATTTTCCTTTACAAAACAGTCCTCATTTAAAACAGTCAAAAACATGGCGCGCAGTTCCCGGATTATCAAAATAGATAAAATACCGGATATAAAAAACAACACCAGCATGGGTATATAAAACAGAATATAATGAGGAAAATAATTTCCTATCAGCCTAAGAGAAAGAGGCAGACTCAGACAGGCCGCAATTCCGGCAAAAAACATAAAATCTAAAATTTTCTTTGTAATTTTTGTCACACTGAACGGATTCATAGACAATCTCCTCAAAAAGATGCAGTTATCATTTCATCTGATAACTGCATCTTAACACAAGGGTTTTTGAAATTCAATATATTTTTATTGATTTTCAATATATCCTTTTTACTCCTCTGACTCTGTTTCCATCATTGGCTCTGCACCTGTTTCCGGATCTTCCCCTGTATCGTCCTGCCCCCGGACTTTTGCAATTCCTGCCACGACCACATGTTCAGAATCCACATTCATCAGCTTAACCCCGGATGCGATTCTGCCCACGATGGAAATTCCATTACAGGGAATTCGGATAATAATCCCTTCAGTGGTGATAAGCATCACTTCATTTTCTTCATTAACTGCCTTAGCTCCGATTACATTGCCTGTCTTTTCTGTAATCTTATAGCACTTAATGCCCTTTCCGCCCCGGTTCTGAGAATTAAATTCCTCCATATGGGTGCGCTTGCCCAGTCCCTTCTCCGATACTACCAGAAGATATTCACCCTGGGTGTGAACCTGCATGGCTACCACTTCATCCTGGTCAGCCAGATTCATGCCGATCACGCCCATGGAAGTCCGTCCCGTAGGCCTTACGTCTGTCTCATGGAAACGGATGCACATACCAAACTTTGTAATCAACAGCACATCCTGTTCATTATCCGTATATTTTACTTCAATCAGCTCGTCGCCGTCCCGGAGATTAATCGCCAGAAGTCCTGTCTTGCGTACATTTGCATAGTCCAGAATCGAAGTCTTCTTTACCAGACCATTCTTTGTAGCCATAAACAGATATTTCCCTTCGTTGTAATCCTTGATGGGAATTACCGCGGTAATCTTCTCCCCCGGCTGCAGCTGCAACAGATTGATAATCGCTGTTCCACGTGAGGTTCTGCCTGCCTCCGGGATCTCATAGGCCTTTAACCGGTATACTTTTCCGGTATTGGTAAAGAACATGAGATAATGGTGGGTGGTAGTCATCATCAGATCCTCAATGTAGTCCTCATTGATCGTCTGCATTCCCTTAATGCCCTTGCCGCCGCGGTTCTGACTCTTGAAGTTGTCTGTTGTCATCCGTTTAATATAACCCAGATTGGTCATGGTGATGACTGCATCCTCCACAGGAATCAGATCCTCCATGGACAGATCAAATTCATCATATCCAATATTGGTTCTTCTCTCATCACCGTATTTTTCAGATATAATGAGAATCTCCTGTTTAATCACGCCCAGAAGCTTTTTCTCATCTGCCAGAATAGCCTTCAAATACTCAATCTGCTCCATCAGACTCTGATACTCTGCCTCCAGCTTCTCCCGCTCCAAACCTGTAAGAGCCCGGAGACGCATATCCACAATAGCCTGAGCCTGCACATCATCCAGATCAAAACGCTCCATCAGGCCTTGTTTGGCAATCTGAGTGGATCTCGAACTGCGGATAATCTGAATCACTTCATCAATGTGATCGAGAGCAATCAGCAGACCTTTCAAAATATGCGCCCGCTCCTCAGCCTTGTTCAGTTCATACTTTGTTCTGCGGGTAACTACATCCTCCTGGTGCAGAAGATAATACTTCAGCATATCCAGAAGATTCAATGTCTTGGGCTGGTTATTTACCAGAGACAGCATGTTGACACCAAAGGTATCCTGAAGCTGCGTATGCTTATAAAGCTGGTTTAAGATTACATTGGCATTTGCATCCTTTCGCAGCTCGATATTAATGCGCATACCTTCCCGGCTGGATTCGTCACCAATATAGGTGATGCCGTCAATCCGCTTTTCTTTTACCAGATCTGCAATCTTCTCAATAAGCCGGGCCTTATTCACCATATAGGGAAGTTCTGTGACAATGATCCGGTTCTTACCATTTGCCATGGATTCAATATTGGTAACTGCCCGGACCCGGATCTTCCCCCGGCCCGTCCGATAAGCCTCCTCAATGCCTCTGGTCCCCAGAATCTCCGCTCCTGTGGGGAAATCCGGCCCTTTGACAATCCTTAAAACTTCTTCAATTTCCGTGTCCCGGTCTTCCAGAATCCGGTTATCAATCAGTTTTACCACTGCGGCAATGACTTCCCGCAGATTGTGCGGCGGTATATTGGTAGCCATTCCCACTGCAATTCCCGTAGTACCATTTACCAGAAGATTAGGATAACGGGAAGGAAGCACTGAAGGCTCTTTCTCTGTCTCATCGAAATTGGGCACAAAATCAACGGTATCCTTGTTGATGTCTGCCAGCATTTCCATGGAAATCTTGCTTAAACGGGCCTCTGTATAACGCATGGCAGCGGCGCCGTCACCGTCTACCGATCCAAAGTTGCCGTGTCCATCTACCAGTGGATAACGGGTAGACCATTCCTGAGCCATATTCACCAGAGCTCCATAAATGGAACTGTCTCCATGGGGGTGGTATTTACCCATGGTATCACCGACGATACGGGCACATTTACGGTGGGGCTTATCCGGTCCGTTGTTCAGCTCAATCATAGAATACAATACACGGCGCTGTACCGGCTTTAAGCCATCCCGGACATCCGGCAGAGCACGGGCAGCAATTACGCTCATGGCATAATCAATATAGGAATCCTCCATGGTTTTTTTCAAATCCACCTCATGGATTTTATCAAAGATATTATCTTCCATCAATTATTCTCCATTCCAGTTTTGCAGCCCTTCCTATCATTCCCCTATAGAGATACCTTTACGGCCATTACATGCTGTCCGCAAATTCATCTGGGACTCTTCTGTTCAGGCACTGCTGTTCAGACAACTCCAGTTTCCCGGTGCATTAAATATCTAAATTTTTCACATATTTGGCGTTTGTCTCAATAAATTCCCGTCTGGGCTCTACCTTATCCCCCATAAGGGTGGTAAAGGTCAGATCAATCTCCGCTGACTCCGTATCATCCATCATTACGCGCTTTAAAATTCTTCGTTCCGGATCCATGGTAGTCTCCCAGAGCTGATCGGCATCCATTTCTCCAAGTCCTTTGTAGCGCTGGATTTTATTGTTCTGATCCCGGCCCACTTCGGCTAAAATCTGACTCAGTTCTTCATCACTGTAAGCATACCAGACCTTTTTACTCTTCTCCAGCTTATAAAGAGGAGGCTGAGCCAGATATACATAACCCTCTCGAATCAAATCCGGCATAAAACGGTAGATAAAGGTCAACAGCAGAGTACTGATATGAGCGCCGTCCACATCTGCATCAGTCATCAGAATGATCTTGTGGTAACGAAGCTTTGTAATATCAAAATCCTCATGAATTCCCGTTCCAAAAGCAGTAATCATAGCTTTGATCTCTGCATTGGCGTAAATCTTATCCAGCCTTGCCTTCTCCACATTGAGAATCTTTCCTCTCAAAGGTAGAATTGCCTGGGTTGCGCGGGATCGGGCAGTCTTGGCAGATCCCCCTGCGGAATCTCCCTCCACAATATAAATCTCACAGTTTTCCGGATTCTTATCAGAACAGTCTGCCAGTTTGCCGGGCAGTGCCATTCCATCCAGTGCTGTTTTTCTTCTTGTAAGATCCCTCGCCTTGCGGGCTGCATCTCTGGCCCGCTGAGCCAGGATAGACTTTTCCAGAATTACCTTGGCAATGGAAGGATTCTGCTCCAGAAAAATCATCAGCTGCTCTGACACCACATTGTCCACGGCGCCCCTGGCTTCGCTGTTTCCCAGCTTCTGTTTGGTCTGACCCTCAAACTGAGGTTCTCCCACTTTAATACTGATAATTGCTGTCAATCCCTCCCGGATATCCTCGCCGCTTAAAGAAGCTTCGTTTTCCTTTAACAGCTTATTCTTCCGGGCATAGTCATTAAATGTCTTTGTGAGGGCATTCTTAAAGCCTGTTAAATGGGTTCCGCCCTCCGGAGTGTTGATATTATTGACAAAACTATAGCAGTTCTCTGTGTAGGAATCATTGTGCTGCATCGATACTTCCACATACACGTCATTGACCATTCCCTCACAGTAAATAACCGGATCATAGAGACTTGTCTTGGATCGATTCAGATACTCCACAAACTGCCGGATTCCGCCCTCGTAGCAGAATTCCTTGACCATTTCCTGACCTTCCCGCTTATCCCGCAGAATGATATTCAGACCTTTGGTAAGGAAAGCCATCTCACGCAGACGTATTTTCAAAACATCAAAATCAAAGACAGTTTCTTCAAATATTTCTCCATCGGGGAAAAAAGTTACAGTAGTACCTGTTTTTTCCAGATCGCATTCCCCGATTACTCTCAGTTTATCTACAACCTGACCCCGCTCATAGCGCTGCCGGTAGATCTTTCCATCCGTGTAAATAGTAACCTCCAGCCATTTGGAGAGAGCATTGACCACAGAGGCGCCTACACCATGAAGACCGCCAGATACCTTATATCCCCCGCCGCCGAATTTTCCGCCTGCATGAAGAATGGTAAATACCACCTCTACTGCCGGAATTCCAGCCTTATGATTAATACCTATGGGAATTCCACGGCCATCATCAATAACGGTAACGGAATTATCTTCATTGATGGATACATCAATATTTTTGCAGAAACCTGCCAAAGCTTCATCTACGGAATTATCTACAATTTCATATACCAGATGATGAAGTCCTCTGGAAGAAGTACTGCCAATGTACATACCAGGCCGTTTTCTTACCGCTTCCAAACCTTCCAAAATCTGGATTTGATCTGCTCCGTATTCAACACTCATATATAACCTCCTATCTGAGTTTCACAATCTCTGAACAATACCCGCTGACAGAAGGACTTCCAGCTGTTATATGCCATCTGTAATTCCTTCAATGATACTTAATTTCCACTCTGCACAGTTCCTTTCACTACCTGGAACATTTTATTAATGGAAAATCTGTGATTGACAAATTCGTCCAGACCCGTACAGGTAATCATAGTCTGGATATCATGTATACTGTTCAATAGATAGTTTTGCCGGTTATGATCTAATTCAGACAATACGTCATCTAATAATAATACCGGCGTATCATTTATTCTCTTCTTTACCAGCTCTATTTCAGAAAGCTTCAGAGAAAGAGCTGCTGTGCGCTGCTGTCCCTGAGAACCGAATTTCCGTATATCCACAGAATCAATGACAAACTGCAGATCATCCCGGTGAGGCCCCACCGTGGATGTTTTCAGCCTTCTGTCCCGATCCCTGTTTCTTCGTACTGCATCAAAAAAATCCGTTTCCTCTACATTTTTTTCATAAGAAATTCTTAATTCCTCTTTTCCACCGGATAAATTACTGTGAATTCCTGCAATAATTTCTTCCAGCTGCCGGATAAATAAATCCCGTGCAGCAATTATCTTTTTTCCATACTCCACCAGCTGTATATCCCATATATCTAAAGTTTCTTCCAGATCTTTACGTATTAACAGGTCCTTCAAAAGCCGGTTTCTCTGTTCCAGAATCCGGTTATAGCTGGTAAGATTGTGAAGATACACTTTATCCAGCTGGCACAATTCCATATCCAGAAATCTTCTCCGCTCCCCAGGACCCTGTTTGATAATGCTTAAATCCTCCGGCGAAAAAAAAACAAAATTGGCAATTCCAAAAAGCTCTCCTGCCCGTTTGATGGGAATTCCATTTACCGCAATCCCCTTGCTCTTATTCTTCTTCAAATGAATATCGATGCGGTAATTCATCTGGCCCTTTTTTACTTCTGTGCGCAAGTGGCCTTCTGTTTCTCCAAAAAAGATCATATCCCGGTCCCTGCTCCCCTTGTGGGATTTGGTAGTCCCGCTCAGATAGACAGCCTCCAGGATATTGGTCTTTCCCTGGGCATTATCCCCATAAAAAATATTGGTTTTGTCATCAAATTCAAGCTTCAATTTCCGATAATTCCGAAAATTCTTAAGCTCCATAGACTCTATAATCATGACACCCTGACATCCTGGCCCTGATAAGAAAAGACATCACCCTGATACAGTTTTCTTCCCCTGCGGCACTCCTGTTCTCCGTTTACTTTTACAAGACCATCCTGTATCACATATTTGGCATCCACGCCGGAATCCACCAGACCTGCCAGCTTTAAAGCCTGGCCAAGCTTAATAAATTCATCTCTGATTTTGATTTCTTTCATACATGCTCCTATTTCTTAACGATGATAATCTTTCCGGACAAAGCTCTAATTTACCGCACTGTTAAAATTCACAGGTAAAATCAAATAAATATAAGATTCTTCCTCATTGCGGATAAAACAGGGAGCCTTAGGATTCACCATGTACAGAGTTATTGTCTCATCATCAATGACCCGAAGCGCATCAATTAAAAATTTTGGATTAAATCCAATTAAAATATCCTTGCCTACTTTATCAATGACAATTTCTTCATTCATAGAACCAAGGCCGGAAGTAATTTTCAAATTCATCTCCCCATCACTGATTTGAATAATAATGGGCTTTTTATCTCCTTCCTTGATAAGAAGTGTAGCCCGGTCAATACAATTTAAAAATTCTTTCTTATTGACCTTTACTTTTGTTTCATAGTCGTTGGACAACATCTGCTCAATGCGGAAATACTCTCCCTCAATCAGCCGGGATATAACCGTTGTCTCATCAAATTCAAATACAATATTATTTTTAGAGAAATAAATACGTACCATAGAATCCATTTCCCCGGATAAAATTTTACTGATTTCTATAAGTGTTTTTCCCGGAACAATGACTTTCTTAGGATCGTAATTCTCTTTTAACTCAATCGTCCGGATAGATACCCTGTGGCCGTCCAGAGATACCACTTTCAGCTTCTGATCTTTCAGTTCAAAAAGCTCTCCTGTCATAGCTTTATTATTTTCATTGTCAGAAATAGAGAAAATCGTCTGCTTGATAATCTCTTTTAAGCTGAATTGAGAAATGGTAACATATCCTTCCCGCTCTATGTATGGAAGACTTGCAAAATCTTCTCCTGATTTTCCCGAAATATGAAATTTGGCTTTTTCACAGGTAATCTTTGTATGGAACTCACTGTCTGTCTCAATGGTCACATAATTGTCAGGAAGCTTCCTGACAATCTCTGAAAATATCTTGGCATCAATGGCCACAATTCCTTTTTCTTCAATCTCACCTTCCACAATGGTTTCAATTCCAAGTTCCATGTCATTGGCCACCAATTTTATCTTCTGGGTAGATGCGTCAATGAGGATGCATTCTAAAATAGACATGGTTGTTTTTGACGGAACTGCTTTCAGAGCAATATTAACACCTTTCAGTAAATCTGCTTTGGTACAGATAATTTTCATGATGTGGGAAACTCCTTTCGTATGTATATATAAATAAAATAATTCGTCTTCGTCTTAGTAGGGACTGTGAATATGTTGAAAACCCATTGTAAGCCCCTGAAATAAAGGATTTTTCTTTTGAATAAGTATGTGGGAAAGCTTGTCAAAGCTTCTGGAAAACACATCAGTTATTCACATTCCAGAATATGTAAATAAAGTTAATTTCCAGTTATCCACGGATTATTCACACGTTAAGAAGCGGTTTTTAGTCGGGATAAATCTTTTTTTTAAGTATCTGAATGGTATGTCTGGCAGAATCGTCATGTTCAATTTCATCTGAAATCTTTTTTACACCATTCATAACCGATGTATGATGTTTACCTCCCATGATTTCGCCGATCTGTGCCAGAGGAATTCCTAAATCGTAACAGAGATACATGGCAATATGCCGGGGATAAGTAAGACTTGCATTTCGTTTTGGACCGTTGATATCTTTTACTGTGATATGGAAATGATCTGCTACCACATCGATGATAAGCTCCGGTGTTACCTTGCGGCTTTCTTCCGGAGAGATAATGTCTTTAATGGCTCTCTCTGCCAGACTGGTATCAATCGGTAAATTTTCTATATTAGAAAGGGCAAATAATTTATTGAAGGCTCCTTCCAGTTCCCGGATATTGGATTTGATATTTGTGGCAATGTAAGTGATAATGGCATCATCAACCTGATGCCCTTCCTGTTCTTCCTTTTTTCGAAGAATTGCCATACGCGTTTCAAAATCCGGAGCAGAGATATCTGCGATGAGACCGCATTCAAAACGGGTCCTAAGGCGTTCTTCCAAAGTCTCAATGTCTTTGGGAGGGCGATCGCTGGAGATAATAATCTGTTTATTGGCATTGTAAAGAGAATTAAAAGTATGGAAGAATTCTTCCTGCGTACTTTCTTTTCCAATAATAAACTGAATATCATCAATGAGCAGAACATCAATATTCCGGTATTTTTCCCGGAATTTAGCCATGCCGTCGGGTGTTTTTGTATCCCTCAGAGTATCAATCAGCTCATTTGTAAAATCTTCACTTGTGGTATAGATTACTTTTTTATCCGGATCCATCTGCAGGATATAGTTGGCAATTGCATGCATTAAATGGGTTTTTCCAAGTCCCACTCCTCCGTGAAGGAAAAGGGGATTGTATACAATTCCCGGAGTCTCGGCTACTGCAAGAGATGCAGCATGGGCAAACTTATTGTTATTGCCTACAACAAAGGTATCAAAGGTATATTTTGTATTGATGCTGGAATTTTCAGAACTGACATTGCCTGGTATGGGTTTTGGCTTGGAAGAGGGGGCAGAAGCTTCTTTTTTTTGATCCGGATTAAGCTTTGCGGCCTCATCTTTTGTGATAAATTCAACATCATATTTGTTCTTTGTAAATTCTGCAATTGCCACGTACATGGGAATTTTAAACTTGGAATCCAGATAAGTAATCATCTGATCCATGGGTACAATAATCCGCACTGTATCATCCTGGATACTGTGGACTTTTAAGGGGGTAAGCCATGTTTCGAAAGAAACATCGGAAAGCTCATGTTCCTTACGGATATATTCCAGTATATCGTTCCATTTATCTAAAATTAAGTTCATTTTTTCCTCCATAGGCCAAACAGGTACACTTAACTATAAAAAAGCAATTTATCCTATATTCAATAATATACCAAATCATTTTGTTAATCAAGAAAAAATAAAAAATTCCATATTTCCACAAATTATTCTCATGATTTCCATATCTTGTGGACAAATATTTTTGGCACAACAAGATACCGTGGAAATTTTCGAAAATGAAAAAAGACAGCAAATTGCTTGACTTTAGGGTTTTTTCCTAATATAATTGAGATAATGTTTTTTAGAAGAGGAGGTGTTTTGAGACATGAAAATGACCTTTCAGCCAAAGAAAAAATCCAGAGCAAGAGTTCATGGATTCAGAGCCAGAATGAGTACAGCTGGCGGAAGAAAAGTAATAGCAGCAAGAAGATTAAAAGGAAGAAAGAAATTGTCTGCTTAGGCCGCATCTATGTGGCCTTTTTCCTTAAGTTTTTGTGGTTTGGCATAGAAGAATACCTAAAGGGCGGTTTTTTCATATGCCTTGTATCTGGGAGTATGTATGAAGTATCCCCATTCAGAATCATTGAAGAAAAACCGGGATTTTCAGCTTATATATAAGGAGGGAAAATCCCGTGCGAACCGTTATCTCGTTTTGTATGTGAGGAAAAACGGTCTGTCAAAGAACCGCCTTGGAATTTCTGTTAGTAAAAAGGTAGGAAACAGTATTGTGAGACATCGCATAACACGGCTGGTTCGGGAAAGTTACAGACTACAGGAAGACATATTCAATAGTGGTTTGGATATGGTAGTCATCGCAAGGGTAAGTGCAAAGGGAAAAAGTTTTCAGGAAATTTCCGATGCCCTGCTTCACTTGGGAAAACTTCAGGGAGTTATCAAAGAAAAATGAAAACCATATTGATCAGGATGATTCAATTTTATCAGAAATATCTATCGCCTATGAAAAGCACCAAATGTCCTTATATTCCCAGCTGTTCACAATATGGACTGGAAGCGGTTGAGAAGTACGGAGCCTTAAAAGGAAGTATTCTGGCGGCATGGAGGATTTTAAGGTGTAATCCGTTTTCTAAGGGAGGATATGATCCGGTACCGTAAGAAAGGAATTTGAAGGAGGATTTTTTCGTTGACAGAGTTATTTTTAACACAGGATTCCAGAATTATTCTGGGAGACATTGCAAGAATTTTAGGCTGGATTATTAATCAGATATTTAATTTTCTGGACTCTGTTGGAGTTGCCAATGTAGGAATTGCCATTATTCTGTTTACTATTATTGTATATATGCTTATGATTCCGTTGACATACAAGCAGCAGAAGTTTTCCAGAATGTCCATGCGGATGAATCCGGAGATTCAGGCTATTCAGAAGAAATATAAGGGAAAGCAGGATCAGGCATCTATGATAAAGATGCAGGATGAGACAAAGGCTGTCTATGCAAAATACGGGACTTCACCTACAGGAACCTGTCTTCCGATGCTTGTTCAGCTTCCGGTTCTCCTTGCGGTATATGCGGTAGTATACGCAATTCCTGCTTATATTGATAAGATTAAAATGGCGTATTATCCGCTGGTAACAAATCTGTTGAATACTTCAGGAGGAAGTGCATTTATTCAGGGATTAAAAAGTGCCGCCTCTTTCCAGAAGCGTGATTTTGCTTTGGAGAATACCATCATAGACGTGTTAAATAAGGCGACTACCGCAGAGTGGGAAAGTATAGCAGCGGAATTTCCAAGCTTGAGCAGTGTCGTGGAAAGTACTCAGAATACGCTGAGCGGATTTAACAGCTTTTTGGGCCTGAATATCGTGAATTCTCCATGGTATTGTATAAAGGAAGCGTTTGGAGACGGGAATTATCTTTTACTTATTCTGGCACTGATGTTTCCAATACTGGCTGGATTTACACAATGGCTGAGTCTTCGTCTGATGCCTCAGGCTGCGGCTTCTGCCAATGGTGAAGGCAATGAAATGATGCAGTCAATGAAGATGATGAATAATTTCATGCCTCTGATGTCTGTTTATTTCTGTGCAATTCTTCCGGTAGGTGTGTGTATTTACTGGATTATGAGCGCTGTGGTCCGTACTGTTCAGCAGGTTATCATAAATAAGCAGCTGAGTAATATGGATATTGAAGAAGAAATTAAGAAAAATATTGAGAAGTATAACCGGAAGCGGGAAAAAGATGGTCTTCCGCCGGAACGTTTGAACAGTGTTGCAAGGACAAGCACCCGGAATGTAGAATCATCTAAGAGAGAGATTACTTCCGAGGAGCGTCAGAAGTCGATTCAGGATTCTACCGATTTTTATAATAAAGGAGCTGCAAAGCCGGGAAGTCTGGCTGCAAAGGCAAGAATGGTAGAACAGTATAATGAGAAAAATAATAAAAGCAAGAAATAAGAAGTGGGGGTTTTAAGCTATGGAATATATTGAAGTTTCTGCAAAAACCATCGATGATGCTGTTTTGGAAGCGGCAATTAAGTTTGGAACTACAAGAGATAAGATTGCTTATGAAGTGATTTCACAGGGAAGTACCGGATTTCTTGGAATCGGCAGTAAAAAAGCTGTGATTAAAGCTCATGTTCAGACAGATGAAGAAATTGCAGTTTCCAAGAAGGCAGAAAAAGAAGTTGAAAAGATTCTGGAAAAGGTGAATGAGAAAGAGGCAGAAAAGCCTGCCGCTCCGGAACCGAAAAAGGAAATTAGAAAAGAGGTTAAAAAAGAGCCGGTTAAGGAAGAAAAAGAAGATGCACCTGTTAAGGCTTTGACAGAAGAAAAGAAACCGGAAAAACTGATCGAGATTGATACTGTGCCTGTGAAGGAATTCCTGGATAAGGTATTTGCAGCCATGGAGATAAAGGTTCAAATCACTGTGACAGCCAATCCAAAGGAGCGGGAGATGAACGTGGAGCTGGAAGGAGAAGATATGGGTGTTCTCATCGGAAAGAGAGGACAGACTCTGGATTCTCTTCAGTATCTGACCAGCCTTGTAGCTAATAAGAAGAGTGAAGAATATATCCGTGTAAAAGTGGATACAGAGAATTATCGGGAAAGAAGAAAGGCAACTCTGGAGAATCTGGCAGTGAATATTTCTCATAAGGTAAAGAGAACGAGAAAGCCTGTATCCTTAGAACCTATGAATCCTTATGAGCGGAGAGTGATTCATTCCGCCCTTCAGAATGATAAGTTTGTATGTACCCACAGTGAAGGCGAGGAACCCTATCGCAGGGTGGTGGTTACCTTAAAGGAAGGTGTACGTCTGGATAATTATAATGGAGGAAGAAATCGGAATCGTTATAACCGCAATTACAGGAAAAAGGAACGCTGAGGCGTTCCTTTTTTGGAAGAGAGGGAATATCCTTTATGAATCATTTTGATACCATTGCAGCAATTGCTACAGCTATGGCCCATGGGGGAATTGGTATAATTCGTGTCAGCGGGGAAGCATCTTTTTCTATTTTAGATAAAATTTTTTGCCCGAAGAATCCAGATAAACAAATGTCAGATCAGCCTTCTTATACCATTCATTATGGAAATATTTATGATGGGGAAGAACTGCTGGATGAAGTAATTGTCCTTTTGATGAAAGGTCCCCACAGCTATACGGCAGAAGATACGGTAGAGATTGACTGTCATGGAGGAATTCTGGTACAACAAAGAATTTTGGAAACTGTTATAAAACAGGGAGCCCGTCTGGCAGAACCGGGAGAATTTACACAGCGTGCCTTTTTGAATGGAAGGATTGATCTTTCTCAGGCAGAGGCGGTTATGGATGTAATACAGTCTGGGAATCAGATGGCTCTGCAGGCTTCTGTATCTCAGTTAAAGGGATCTCTGGGCGATAAGGTAAGAAAGTTTCGTGAACAGATTTTGTATGAGACAGCTTTTTTGGAGTCAGCCCTGGATGATCCGGAACATATCAGTCTGGATGGATATTCAGAACGAATTTTTGAGGTTTTGAAGCAGCTGCTTTTGGAAATGAAAGTTTTACTGGATACCTTTGAGAATGGGAGGATGATAAAAGAAGGGATCAAAACAGTGATTCTTGGAAGACCCAATGCGGGAAAATCTTCACTTATGAATGCACTTCTGGGTGAAGAGCGGGCTATTGTGACAGAGATAGCAGGAACTACCAGGGATATTCTGGAGGAATCTCTTTATTTAAATGGAATCAGTCTGAAGCTTCTTGATACAGCAGGTATCCGGGAGACAGAAGATCTGGTGGAGCAGATTGGAGTGAGCCGGGCAAAAGAACAGGCAGAAGCCGCAGATTTAATTCTTTATGTGGTGGACAGCTCTGATAAACTGGATGAAAGTGATGAAAAAATTCTGAATCTCTTAAAGGATAAAAAAGCCCTTGTTTTGTTAAATAAATCCGATCTGGATACAGTAGTAACAGAAGAACAGATCCGGGAAAAGACGGATCATCCAGTAATATCTCTTTCTGTTAAAGAAAGACAGGGATTAAAGAATTTGGAGGAAATGATACAGGAACTATTTTTCCAGGGTAAAATTTCCTTAAAGAATGAGCCTATGATAACAAATCTCCGCCATAAGAATGCATTGGAGGAGGCTCAGAATAGTCTTTTGATGGTTCAGAGTAGTATTGAACAGGGTATGCCGGAAGATTTTTATACGATTGATTTGATGGGAGCTTATGATGCGCTGGGCCGTATTATCGGTAAAGAGATGGGAGAGGATCTGATTCAGGAAATCTTTAGCAGATTCTGTACAGGAAAATAAAGGGGAAAAGAGAATGAAATCAGTGTACAGTGAAAATTGTGATATTGTGGTGGTAGGGGCTGGACATGCAGGCTGTGAGGCGGCTTTGGCGTCTGCCAGGCTTGGGCTTGAAACAATTTTATTTACAGTGAGTGTGGACAGCATTGCTCTGATGCCCTGTAATCCGAATATCGGGGGAACATCCAAAGGGCATCTGGTCCGTGAGATTGATGCCCTGGGCGGCGAGATGGGAAAAAATATTGACAGAACTTTTATTCAGTCTAAGATGCTCAATGTATCTAAGGGTCCGGCTGTCCATTCTCTGCGGGCTCAGGCGGACAAATCTGAATATACCCGCAGTATGCGCAGAGTGTTGGAGAATACGGATCACCTTTCAATTATACAGGCGGAAGTGGTAGAGATACTTGCAGATGAAAACCGGGTAACCGGGGTAAAGACTTATTCGGGAGCTGTTTATTCTGCAAAGGCAGTGATTCTCTGTACGGGAACTTATCTGAGAGCACGCTGCATATATGGAGATGTGAGCAATGCTACAGGGCCAAATGGACTGCAGGCGGCCAATCATCTGACGGATTCTCTGAAGAAACTGGGAGTTCAGATGTATCGTTTTAAGACTGGGACGCCTGCCCGTATTGATAAGCGTTCCATTGATTTCAGTAAGATGGAAGAACAGCCGGGAGATTCCAGGATTGTACCTTTTTCTTTTACTACAGATCCGGATGAAATACAAAAAGAACAGGTTTCCTGCTGGCTGACTTATACCAACGAACGGACCCATGAGATTATCCGGGAGAATCTGGACCGCTCCCCGCTCTACTCTGGAATCATTGAGGGAACAGGACCAAGATACTGTCCCTCCATTGAGGATAAGGTTGTAAAGTTTGCTGATAAGAAACGTCACCAGGTGTTTATTGAGCCGGAAGGACTTTATACCAATGAAATGTATGTGGGCGGTATGTCCAGCTCTCTTCCTGAGGACGTACAGCATGCCATGTATTCTTCCGTGGCAGGTCTGGAGCATGTAAGGATAGTGCGAAATGCCTACGCAATTGAATATGACTGTATTGATGCCCGGCAGCTTTATCCAACTCTGGAGTTTCGGAATATTTCTGGTTTGTTCAGCGGCGGGCAGTTTAATGGAAGTTCCGGATATGAAGAGGCAGCAGCACAGGGTCTTTTGGCTGGCATTAACGCTGCAATGAAGGTTTTAGGCCGGGAGCAGATTACGCTGGATCGCTCTCAGGCTTATCTGGGTGTTTTGATTGATGATTTAGTGACAAAGGAAAACCGGGAACCTTATCGGATGATGACTTCCCGTGCAGAGTATC
Organism: uncultured Lachnospiraceae bacterium; assembly: GCA_949740535.1. Classification (GTDB taxonomy): domain Bacteria; phylum Bacillota; class Clostridia; order Lachnospirales; family Lachnospiraceae; genus Laedolimicola. The sequence goes on along the minus strand of CATJHO010000124.1, from coordinate 66,078 downwards.
GCTTGTTGCTGCGTCAGGACAATGCGGATCTGCGTTTAACCAGGATAGGGTATGAAGCAGGGCTTATTTCCAGAGAGCGGTATGAGGGGGTTCTGAAAAAAGAACTCCAGATTACAGAGGAAATTTACCGAGTAGAACATGTAAATATTGGAACTGGAGAGCGGGTACAAAAAGTGTTAGAAGAAGCCGGAAGTACTCTGCTTACATCTGGTTCTACTTTGGCCGAGTTAATCCGCCGACCGGAATTAAATTATGATCTTCTCGCTCCTTTGGATCCAGATCGCCCGGTTCTGCTTAGAGGTGTGGCAGAACAGGTAAATATTCATATTAAATATGAAGGGTATATCAAGCGGCAGAAAAAGCAAATAGAACAGTTTAAGAAACTGGAAAATAAACGGATTCCAAAGGAATTTTCATATGAAGAGGTTCCCAGCCTCCGTACGGAAGCAAGACAGAAGCTGGAAGCGTACCGGCCTGTATCTATCGGGCAGGCTTCCCGGATTTCTGGTGTTTCACCGGCAGATATTTCCGTACTGCTGGTTTATATGGAACAGCAACGGCGGAATGTAACAAAAAAGGATATGTAAAATTATGGAAAACAATAAGCAGATTATAGATGCATTTAAAAGACTGAATCTGGATTTGACAGATAGTCAGGCCCGACAGTTTATGCGGTATTATGAATTATTAGTTGAAAAGAATAAGGTTATGAATCTGACTGCCATTGTGGAATTTGAAGATGTGGTAGTAAAACATTTTTTGGACAGCTTGATGCTTTGCAAAGTAATGGAAGCAAAAGGAAGGCTGCTGGATGTAGGAACAGGGGCCGGTTTTCCAGGGATTCCTTTGAAGATTGTTTATCCTGATCTAGAGGTTGTTTTATTAGATTCTCTTAATAAGCGGGTACAGTTTTTAAAGGAAGTTATTGAGGACCTTGGTCTGAATGGCATTGAAGCAGTGCATGGACGGGCAGAGGATTTGGCCAGGCAAGGTTGTTATCGGGAACGCTTTGATATTTGTGTTTCCAGGGCGGTGGCACATCTGGCTTCTTTGTCAGAGTATTGTCTTCCCTTTGTAACAATGGATGGTTATTTTGTTTCTTATAAATCTGGTAAGATTCAGGAAGAATTAGAAGAGGGAGCAAAAGCAGTTAAAGTTTTGGGAGGAAAGCTGGAGCAGAAATTAGAGATATTGATTCCAGGGACAGAGGTTTCCCGCTGTTTGCTTCAGATAAAAAAGATAAAGCATACTTCTGGAAAATATCCGAGAAAGGCAGGGATACCTACAAAAGAACCTATTCGTTAAATAAGAACAAAAGTTAGTGTTGAAGGCATTATAAGACTTTGGAACTGAAATATTTATTTCTTGTTGGAATGTTTCACGTGAAACACTTTTATCTATAGTGTTTTTACTTATTTGTTATAAGTAATTTTAAGAATATATCTTTTCATGACGAATTGTACACTTCAGATATCTGCATTACAAATCAACGAAAGATAACATTGAGGACAAAGAGTGAAAAGAGATGAATTATGCTTTTTGTAAGGAGCTTGAATGAAGCATACTGGACATACCTCAATCGTCAGCAACGTTGCAGAACACAAATTTAATCTTTCTCGACTATGTTCTTGTCAGGAGCTTTTGTGAGTAATGACAAAACAAATAGTTTCAGTCAGCTTTTTATCACGTGCATTTCCATTGTATAATTTTTGTAAGGATTTGTTTGACTTGATAGATTTTGTCATGAGATCAAATATCTAAATATTTGTTAGGATAAGAGATTGATATTCTTTCACTTTATTGTGACTTATGCTCTAAACAATTTGGAGGAAATAAATGACATACTTAAGATCATATTTGGATTATACAATTGAATCTGAAAAGTCTCCGGAGCGTATTTATCTGATTTTAACATCAGTAACGAGACACAGAAAGGATAAATGGAAGTCAATTCGTCCGGAATTTATCGGAGAAGTTTATCCTACATATTTTAAATTTGTCCGGAATACTTTCTATTATAATTCTTTCAGTCCCGTAATAACAGGGCAGATTATAGCTATAGATAATAAAACAATCATACAGATAAAAATGCGTCTTCATTCTTTTACACGAATCTTTGAAATTATTTGGTTTGGATTTATATTACTGTTTTTTGTTATAGGAATTTTCAATTTTTTTATAACTGACTTTCAGGAGTGGTCTTTGATTACTCACTCTATCCTTATGATTGCTGGAGGACTGCTTATTACAAAAGGTGGGTTTTATATGCAGGCAAAAAAGGATAATGAAAAGCTGGCAGAATTATTGGAAACTTAACTTATGAAATAATTATAATTTATGAGGTGTAAATAATGGATGTAATTGCAGGTAAAGAATTTCAGGGATTTTCAGGGAACCAGCTTAAATTAGCAGCAATTACAGCTATGTTAGCAGATCATTTGGTTTCTACTATATATCCTGGATATGACAATAAAGCTTGGTGGCTGATTGGAATTCACCTGATTGGAAGAATAGCAGCTCCTGTTATGTGGTTTATGATTGCTGAAGGATATCAGCATACAAGAAACCTAAAAAAATATATGTTAAGGCTTTTTGTGTTTGCTGTTATTTCACATTTCGCTTATAATTTCTGTTTTGGCATATCTTTTATTCCATTTCTTAAAACAGTATTAAACCAGACCAGTGTCATTTGGGCGCTTTTTTGTGCAACAGTTGCATTGTATGTTTGTGATGATGAAAGAAGAAACTTTGTATTAAAAAAATGGCAGAAAACATTGCTTGTCCTGGTATTGTGTCTCCTGGCCTTTCCCTGTGACTGGTCTTGTTTTCCTGTACTGTGTACTTTGCATATCTACAAGAATAGAGAAAATTTAAGAAAACAGATATTGGGCATGACAGCATATATATCTATGTATGTAATTGTATGGTGCTTCTGTATTGATGTAGTTTATGGTCTCGTTCAATTTGGAATTATTCTTGTCTGGCCATTGATGCATTTTTATAATGGAACAAGAGGAAGAGCAAAATGGATGAAATGGTTCTTTTATTTATTTTATGTAGGTCATTTGGTTTTGTGTGGAATACTGCGATTGCAGCTGCATGGAGATATCAGAACAATTGTTGGCGAGTAATAGACAAATATATGAAAAAAGAGACAATCTTATATAACTTTAACAATGGACAGCCTCAAAAGAATAAGCTATAATAAAAAAAGAAAATGTTTCACGTGAAACATATAAAACCAGGGAGAAGATTATGGGAAGAGTAATTGCAATCGCCAACCAAAAAGGCGGTGTAGGAAAGACAACAACTGCGATTAATTTAGCAGCAGCTTTAGCTGAAAAGAATAAGCAGGTTTTATTAATTGATTTAGATCCGCAAGGAAATGCAACCAGCGGTGTGGGGGTTGAAAAAAGCCAGCTGGAATACACAGTTTATGATTTAATTCTTGGAGAAGCACCTATACAAAACTGCATTGAATTTACAGAGTTTGAAAATCTTTTTTTAATTCCCTCTAATGTAGATTTGGCAGCGGCAGAGATTGAATTAATCGGAATTCAGGAGAAAGAGTATATTATAAAAAAAGAAGTAGATCGAATCCGGGATCGATATGATTTTATTTTAATTGACTGTCCACCTTCCTTAAACCTTCTAACTATTAATGCTATGACAACAGCAGATACCGTACTTGTTCCGATTCAGTGTGAGTATTATGCATTGGAAGGACTAAGCCAGTTGATACATACGATTAATCTGGTACGGGAGAGGTTAAATCCATATCTGGATATAGAGGGAATTGTATTTACCATGTTTGATGCCAGAACGAATCTGTCTTTACAGGTAGTGGAAAATGTCCGGGCTAATGTCAAGCAGAAAGTTTACAGCACTATCATTCCACGGAATGTAAGACTGGCAGAGGCGCCCAGCCACGGTTATCCCATTACCATGTATGATACAAAATCAGCCGGAGCAGAGAGTTACCGCGCGTTGGCAGAAGAAGTAATGAACAGGGAGGAGAACTAATGGCAGGAAGAAAAGGCGGTTTGGGTAAAGGACTGGATAGTCTGATTCCAGAAACAATAAAAGTGACACAGCCTGGAAAAGAAAAAATCGTAGAAAAGGTTGTGGAGAAAATTGTTGAAAAACCCATTGAATTGAAGGTTAAGATATCAAAAGTAGGGCCTAATAAGGATCAGCCTAGAAAACAATTTGAAGAGGACGCCCTGATGGAACTGGCAGACTCTATCCGGCAGTTTGGTATTATTCAGCCCCTGATTGTTCAGGAAAAAAATGGATTTTACGAAATTATTGCAGGCGAGCGGAGATGGAGGGCAGCAAAAATTGCCGGATTAAAGGAAGTTCCGGTGGTTGTAAAGGACTATACAGATCTTGAAGTAGTAGAGATTTCTTTAATTGAAAATATTCAGAGAGAGAGTCTTAACCCCATTGAAGAAGCGATTGCCTACAAGCGGCTTTTGGATGAATTTCATTTAAAACAGGATGAGGTGGCAGAACGTGTTTCCAAGAGCCGGACAACCGTCACAAACTCCATGAGGCTTTTGAAGCTGGACGAGCGTGTACAACAGATGGTTATTGATGATATGCTCACAACGGGACATGCCAGAGCCCTGTTGGGAATTGAAGATCCAGAACTGCAGACCACTACAGCTGCCCGTGTATTTGATGAGAAGCTCAGCGTGCGTGAGACAGAAAAGCTGGTAAAGGACATTCAAAAAGGAAAGACAGAAAAGAAAAAAGAAACGATTGTACAGGATTTCATATATACAGATTTGGAGGAGAAAATGAAGGCAGCAGTAGGAAGTAAAGTGTCTATTCTCCAGAAAGCCAAAGGAAACGGAAAAATTGAGATAGAATATTATTCGAAAGAAGATTTAGAGAGAATTATTGATTTAATATTGAATACTTCCCAAAGATAAGGAAAGAATTTACATATACAGCAGGAGGAAGAAAACGTGAGCAGTCCTATTTTAGAATATATTTATCAATACACGGGAATTGATCCGGCATATATGTTACTTGCATTACTGGCTTTTAGTTTGATTTTAATGATTCTAATTATAGTATCTTTATGTAAACTGAAAAGATTGAAAAAGCGGTTAAATACATTTATGGAAGGAAAAGACGGAGAGAGTCTGGAAGAGACACTCTTTTCTTACATGGAAAAGGTTCAGGTTGCAGACAGAGTGAATCAGATTCTCCAGCAGGATATGGCTCAGCTGAAACGTTACCAGAGTATGACGTATCAGAAAATGGGAATGGTAAAATACGATGCCTTTCGTGAGATGAGCGGCGAGTTGAGTTATGCGCTGGCTCTTCTGGATCAGGATGAAAACGGATTTATTATCAATTCCGTTTATGCAAATGAGGGAAGCTATTCTTATATTAAAGAAATTATAAAAGGTGAAAGCCAAATCCATCTATCAGAAGAAGAACAAAAGGCATTAGATAAAGCCAAAAGCCGGACTTGAAAAATGAAACAGAGTAGTATATGATGAAAAGGCAGTAAATACAAAAGGAGACGGGAATTATGTTAGATATAAAATTTGTACGGGAAAATCCGGAGCTTGTAAAGCAGAATATTAAGAATAAATTTCAGGATCAGAAACTGGAGCTGGTGGACGAGGTTATTACACTGGACGCTGAGAAGCGGAGCGCTCAGCAGGAGGCAGACAGCCTGCGTGCAGCCCGGAATAAGCTCTCCAAACAGATCGGCGCGCTGATGGGACAGGGAAAAAAGGAAGAAGCAGAGGAAATAAAGAAGCAGGTAGCCGCACAGGCTGACCGTCTGGCGGAACTTTCCGAGAAGGAAAAAGAGCTGGACGAAAAGATTCTGAAGATTATGATGATTATACCAAATATCATTGATCCCAGTGTTCCCATTGGAAAAGACGACAGTGAAAATGTGGAGGTTCAGCGGTATGGGGAACCGGTTGTACCTGATTTCGAAATTCCCTATCATACGCAGATTATGGAGAAATTTAACGGGATTGATTTAGACAGCGCCCGGAAAGTGGCTGGAAACGGTTTCTATTATCTGATGGGAGACATTGCCAGACTTCATTCCGCAGTAATTTCTTATGCCAGGGATTTTATGATTGGCCGGGGCTTTACTTACTGTGTACCGCCGTTTATGATCCGCAGCAATGTAGTTACAGGTGTTATGAGTTTTGCAGAGATGGATGCCATGATGTATAAGATAGAGGGAGAAGACCTGTATCTGATTGGTACCAGCGAGCATTCCATGATTGGAAAATTCATTGATACCATTGTTCAGCCGGAAAGCCTGCCACAGACTCTCACCAGCTATTCTCCCTGTTTCCGGAAGGAAAAAGGGGCGCATGGCTTAGAGGAGAGAGGTGTGTACCGGATCCATCAGTTTGAAAAGCAGGAAATGATTGTAGTCTGCGAGCCAGAGGACAGCCCCATGTGGTTTGACAGGCTGTGGCAGAATACCGTAGACTTGTTCCGTTCTCTGGATATTCCGGTCCGGACCCTGGAATGCTGTTCCGGCGATCTGGCGGATTTGAAGGTAAAATCCGTGGATGTGGAAGCCTGGTCTCCCCGTCAGAAAAAGTATTTTGAGGTGGGAAGCTGCTCCAATCTGGGCGATGCACAGGCCCGCCGTTTAAAAATCCGCATTAATGGGGAAAATGGAAAGTACTTTGCGCATACACTAAATAATACAGTAGCTGCGCCGCCCCGGATGTTGATTGCTTTTCTGGAGAATAATCTGAACGCAGATGGAAGCGTCAATATTCCAGAAGCACTTCAGCCCTATATGGGAGGCCAGAAGATTATCCGGTAAGTTAAAAATGCAGATGCTGCAGGTGGAAAAATGTAAAAATATGTGGATAACTTTTAAAGAACGGCCGGCTGTTGTGGAAAGAATTACAGCTGTCTAAAACTGCTGGCGGGAATGAGAAGAGGAGGTGAAATACAGTGCATGAATATTTAAGAGCCGTAGGCTTTAGTGAAATTAAGGACAAAGAACAGTTGAACTTACTGCTTCAGATGACGGAGGAAAGTTACCAGAGTGAGCGGACTTCGGGAAATCGGAATGGAGCAGACTTTTCTGAACGGAAAAAGGAATTTGCGCCGGGAATGGGTATTATCCTTCGAGGCGAGTACGATGAAGAGGAAAACTATCGAAGAGATTATTATTTTCCCTATTTTCAGGGAAAACAGGAGAAACTGTATGACAGTGTAACGGTGGAGCGTCATGCAGAAAAGGAATCCTATGCAGGGGTCTGTGACGATCTGTCATTGGGTGTGTCCATTATTTTCTATGTTCAGAATGTGGCCGATTTGTTGAATGAAAAACGTCTGCAGCAGCTTTCTTCCTGCACTGTAACATTGAAGTTTACCGGCCTTTCTACAAACGGTAAAATTCTGCTTCCTGTGATAAAGGGAATGACAGAAGAGGAGAACACAGACGCAGTTCTGCAGCGGACAAAGCTGATTCAGGCAGCCAGAGATGGGGACGAAGAAGCGATTGAAAATCTGACGCTGGAAGATATGGATACTTACTCCATGATTTCCAGAAGAATTGCAGATGAAGATATTTTTTCGATTGTTTCTACATACTTTATGCCTTATGGTGTAGAGTGTGATCATTACAGCATTTTAGGAGAAATTCTGGAATGCCGGCAGGTGGAGAACAGCTTGACCGAAGAACAGATTTATATACTGACAGTAGAGAGTCATGATTTAGTCTTTGAAGTTTGTATCAATCAAAAAGACTTATTGGGAGAACCGCAGGTGGGCCGCCGGTTTAAGGGTGTTATCTGGCTACAGGGAGAAATGATTTTTTCTAACTAAGAAGATACTTTAATTTAAGAATATCTGCGGAAATAAATATGAAAAAACTGGTAAATTCATAGACAGCGAATTTACCAGTTTTTCTATGTTCCCTGCGGGAATCGAACCCACAATTCGGGCTTAGGAGGCTCGTGTTATATCCATTTAACTAAGGGAACAGCAGTGCTGATGAAGCAGCTTTTAAATTGAAATTCAGTCTTGACTGGCTTCCAGTTAAGAGTGTACCATAAAACAAATAAGTTCACAAGTACAAATTAGAGAAATCAACCATTACCAGAAAGCAAAGGAGAAGTTATGGAACGGGAAATAGACATGAAAGAAGTTTCGGATGGACGGTTTTACCAGCTGCGGGATATGGTGCGGGTGGACTGCGGCGGCTGTGCAGGATGTTCGGATTGCTGCAGGGGAATGGGTAGCAGTATTGTGCTGGATCCCTATGACGCTTTCCGTCTGACTACCGGTCTGAAGATTTCCTTTGAGGAACTTCTTAAGGAAGCAGTGGAACTAAATGTGGCAGATGGTTTGATTCTTCCCAATCTGAAAATGGCGGGACCAAGGGAGCAATGCAGTTTTCTGAATCATGAGGGACGCTGCAAAATCCATGCTTACCGGCCGGGTATGTGCAGAATCTTTCCTCTGGGAAGATATTACGAGAATGAGAGCTTTCAATATTTTCTCCAGGTTCACGAATGCAGAAAAGAACCTAAGACAAAAATCAAAGTACAGAAATGGATTGATACACCCAATGTAAAGCAGAATGAAGCATTTATCATAAAATGGCATTATTTTCTCAAGGCTCTGTCGAGACGGGTGGAGCATGCAGAAAGTAAATCCCTGCAGAAAAGTATCAGTATGTTCCTTTTAAAAAATTTTTATCTGAAGCCCTATGAGGAAGAACGGGACTTTTATGAGCAGTTCCAGGAGCGGATGGCAGAAGCAGAGAAGCTGTAAAAATATCATATTTTAAAGCACAAAATAAAGAGGGACTATCGCAGCAAAGATTACACATACAAGATATAGCATTAATTCCCCAATCGGATTTTACTATATCTTGTATATAGTTTTCTTAGTGCGGCAGTCCCCGTACTATTTTAATAATGAAATAAACCTATAAATCCAAATCAGAATAAGGCGAATTCCGGTTTTTGGGTGTGCGCCGGTAAGGATTCCTGGATGCTTTTCTGCGCCGTTTTTTCCGGGTGCGCCTACGCCGTTTGCGCCGCTGAAGACGCCGCAGATTTTCCATCACATTAAAGCGCCTTGCCAGATATCGAACAACCAGGCAGAGCAAAAAGAGAGCGGCAGCAAGAAGAATACAGGTCAGAATCAGCCGGATATTAATGCGGATAAACTTCTTGGGCGTATTTTCATCCAAAGTGCTGTCTTCACCCTCTTGCGGATCCCCTGTCTCCCGATCAAAGGTAAATTCCTGAACATTGGATTGAGCCAGTTGAATAGAAGCAGAGCCCACAGGCTGTCCATTCCAGGTATAGGACAGTGTGGCGATAACATCCGGGGATGTTTCATTCTCGAAATTCAGTTCCGGCGAAACTTCCGAAAAAGAAACATCTTTGGGCAGAACAAGATAGTCATTCTTGTTGATCTCAATCAAAGGCTGCGTGTGGCCGAAAACAGCGCTTCCTGTTTGGAAAAAGCCAGTATTATTGACAGAAAAGCTGGTTTCATTGGAAGCTACATTCACCTTGGTAAAATTTTCAGAAGCGTAGTCTAAGAGCTGGGCTGTATCCGGAAACAAGGGCACGCCGGTTTCTATACGGGCGGTCCGCATGGTAACAATAATAAAAGTCATACCGCCCCGTTCAGCAGCAGTTACCAGTGTATTTTTAGCAGCAGCAGTTCCGCCAGTCTTTCCAGCAATAACGGTATCATCCAGATACTTGGTGATTCCCTGATAGGGACCGATCATATAATGGTGATTTTTCATATAAACAGGCTCTTCATGCTTGTTGGTGGGCCGAAGCTCATAGGAGCCTGTTCCGGAAATCCGGACAAAATTTTCATTCTGCAGTGCAGCATTCATAATCAGAGCCATATCATGAGCAGAGGTATAATGATCCTCGTCATGAAGGCCATGAGGATTCACAAAATGAGTGCTGGTACAGCCAATCTCGGCAGCCTTTTCATTCATCATATCTGCGAAGGCCTCTACAGAGCCGGCCACATGCTCTGCCAGCGCATTACCGCACTCATTGGCAGATGCCAGCAGAAGCGCATAGAGAGATTCCTCTACCGTAAGCTCTTCACCTTCGGTTCTGCCGATACTGCTGCTGCCATATTCAATGGAATGGGTAGCATAATAAGAATAGGTAACAACTTCATCCAGGGAACAGTGCTCCAGGGTAACAAGAGCCGTCATAATCTTGGTAATACTGGCAGGATAATTGCGCATATCCATATCCTTATTATATAGAATTGTCCCTGTTTCGGCTTCCATGATTACAGCAGACTCAGCATAAATCTGCGGTCCCTGCGGCCAGTTTTCTCTTTGGTTGGAATCAATGGCTTTGTTGTAGGCTTCCTGACGTTCCCGTTCTGCCTCTTCTGCGGCAGCAATTTCAGCAGCCGTAGGCTTGCGCGGTTTAGCGTCCACATTCAAGGGATGCAGACAGACAGAGCTCAGAAGAGCAGCGCCTAAAACAGCGGCCCAGAATCTATGTGAATATTTCATATGAAAAACTCCTTTAGAGTAGTAGAAATTATAGTTTGAAAAAATAACACCTACAAGTATATGTTATTTTTTTTTCAGCTGCAAGGTCTAACATAAAAAGTTTACATTTCTTTAAGAAAAAAGGCGAAAACATTGACAAACCAAGCAAAGACACGTTATACTAATGAACGATAAGCAAAGACAGGGACGAAGAGAGTAAGATATATCCAAACGGCAAAGCGAGCCGGGGAGGGTGGAAGCCTGGTGCAAGTAGGATATTTCTGAAGATCACTTCTGAGTTGCAGGCTGAAGGAAAGCATTTTTTATCACCGCTTTCATAGGTACTGACGGCTTTCCACCGTTAAAGGGAAACGCATGTGACTGCATGTTGTAACAGGTGGTATAACAGAAGCAGCGGCTTCCGTCCTTTTACAGGATGGAAGTTTTTTTATGCACAGATTAAACTGGAACAGGAGGAGACAGAATGTATGAAAAAGTATCACCCAATCTAAATTTTGTAGAACGGGAAAAAAATGTGGAAAAATTCTGGAAAGAAAACCATATTTTTGAAAAGAGCATGGAAAACCGCAAGGATGGGGAAACTTATACCTTTTATGACGGACCGCCTACTGCCAACGGAAAGCCGCATATCGGCCATGTGCTGACCCGTGTCATCAAAGATATGATCCCCCGATACCGCACCATGAAGGGCTGTATGGTTCCCAGAAAGGCAGGCTGGGATACCCATGGACTTCCCGTGGAACTGGAAGTAGAAAAGCTTTTGGGGCTGGATGGAAAGGAGCAGATCGAAGAATATGGTCTGGATCCTTTTATCAGCAAATGTAAGGAAAGCGTCTGGAAGTATAAGGGAATGTGGGAAGACTTTTCCGGCACCGTAGGTTTTTGGGCGGATATGGATGATCCTTATGTAACTTACCACGATGATTACATTGAGTCCGAGTGGTGGGCGTTAAAAGAGATTTGGAAGAAGGGTCTTCTATACAAAGGCTTTAAAATTGTACCATACTGTCCCCGCTGTGGAACGCCCTTATCCTCCCATGAGGTAGCTCAGGGCTACAAGGCAGTGAAGGAGCGCTCTGCCATTGTGCGCTTTAAGGTAGTGGAAGAGGACGCTTATTTCCTGGCATGGACCACAACCCCCTGGACACTGCCGTCCAACGTGGCGCTCTGTGTGAATCCGGACGAAACCTATGTAAAAGTGAAGGCTGTGGACGGCCGTACCTATTATATGGCGCAGGAACTGCTTGACAAGGTACTTGGCGCTCTGGCGGAGGAAGGACAGCCGTCCTATGAGATTCTGGAAACCTTCAAGGGAACAGATCTGGAGTATAAAGCGTATGAACCTCTATTTGCCTGCACCGGAGAGGCAGCGGCAAAGCAGCATAAAAAAGGCCATTATGTAACCTGCGATACCTATGTAACTATGACAGACGGTACAGGAATCGTACACATTGCCCCGGCATTCGGTGAGGATGACGCCCAGGTAGGCCGTAAGTACGATCTGCCCTTCGTACAATTTGTGGATGGGAAGGGAGATATGACAGAAGAAACTCCCTACGCAGGAATGTTTGTGAAGAAAGCAGATCCGGAGATTTTAAAGGATCTGGATCAGGAAGGAAAGTTGTTCTCAGCACCAAAATTTGAACATGACTATCCCTTCTGCTGGCGCTGCGATACACCCCTTATCTACTATGCAAGGGAATCCTGGTTTATCAAAATGACAGCGGTCAAGGAAGACCTGATCCGCAACAACAACACCATTAACTGGATTCCGGAGAGCATCGGCAAGGGCCGTTTCGGAGACTGGCTGGAGAATATTCAGGACTGGGGTATCAGCCGGAACCGCTACTGGGGAACACCGCTGAATGTGTGGGAATGTGAGTGCGGCCATCAGCATGCCATTGGCAGCCGTCAGGAACTTATGGAAATGAGCGGCAATGAGAAGTCGCTGACAGTAGAGCTTCACCGTCCCTATATTGATGAAATTACCATCAAATGCCCGGAATGTGGAAAAGAGATGCACCGGGTGCCGGAGGTCATTGACTGCTGGTTTGATTCCGGGGCCATGCCCTTTGCCCAGCACCACTATCCCTTTGAAAATCAGGATCTGTTCGAGCAGCAGTTCCCGGCCCAGTTTATTTCTGAGGCTGTAGATCAGACAAGAGGCTGGTTCTACTCTCTCCTTGCCGAGTCAACGCTGATTTTTAACAAGGCTCCCTATGAGAATGTCATTGTGCTGGGCCATGTGCAGGACGAGAATGGACAGAAGATGAGCAAGTCCAAAGGAAATGCAGTGGATCCCTTTGAGGCGCTTCAAACTTATGGTGCAGACGCTATCCGCTGGTACTTCTATGTGAACAGCGCTCCCTGGCTGCCCAACCGTTTCCACGGAAAAGCAGTGATGGAGGGACAACGCAAATTTATGGGCACATTGTGGAATACCTATGCATTCTTTGTGCTGTATGCCAACATTGATAATTTTGATGCATCCAAATATGAATTGAATTACGATTCCTTAAATGTCATGGATAAATGGCTGCTCTCCAAGCTGAATACCGTTGTGGGCCAGGTGGATGATAATCTTGCCAATTACCGGATTCCAGAGACAGCCAGGGCGCTTCAGGAGTTTGTGGATGACATGAGCAACTGGTATGTGCGCCGCAGCCGGGAGCGTTTCTGGGCCAAGGGCATGGAACAGGAAAAGATCAATGCCTATATGACACTTTATACCGCGCTGGTGACTATTTGCAAGGCAGCGGCTCCCATGGTACCTTTTATCACGGAGGACATTTACCGGAATCTGGTGTGCAGCATTGACAAGAGCGCTCCGGAAAGTATTCATCTGTGTGACTTCCCCAAGGTGGAGACTGCATGGATTGATAAAGAGCTGGAAAAGAACATGGATGAGGTTCTGCGTATTGTTGTCATGGGCCGTGCATGCAGAAATGCTGCAAATATTAAGAACCGCCAGCCGATTGCCGATATGTTTGTGAAAGCGCCTTACAAACTGGAAGATTTTTATCAGGAAATTATCCGGGATGAGCTGAATGTGAAGGCTGTCACCTTTACCGATGATGTCCGTGCCTTTACAACCTACAGCTTCAAGCCCCAGCTTAAGACCGTAGGACCCAAGTATGGCAAGTCCTTAAATGGAATCCGCGCCTATTTATCTCAGGCAGACGGCAACAAAGCTATGGATGAGCTGAAGGAAAAGGGCAGTCTTACATTTGACGTGAATGATACCACTGTGGTATTATTAGAAGAAGATCTGCTGATTGATATGGCACAGACAGAAGGGTATGTATCCGACGGAGATAATGAGATTACGGTGGTTTTGAATACCCAATTGACACCGGAGCTTATAGAGGAAGGATTTATCCGGGAGATCATCAGCAAGGTACAGACCATGCGCAAGGAAGCAGATTTTGAGGTGACAGATAAGATTTTTATATACTGTCAGGGAAATGACCGGATTGGGGAACTTCTTATAACCCATAAAGAAACCATCCAGTCAGAGGTGCTGGCTCTTGATGTAAAAACCGGTGAGACAAAGGGCTATGTGAAGGACTGGAACATCAATGGAGAAGAAGTAACGCTTGGCGTGGAAAAACAAAAAAAGGAAGGAGATTTATCATGAGCAAGAGACCCTTCGACAAGGAACTCTTCAAAAGAAGTGTTGTTTACAATGTAAAAACACTTTACAGAAAGAACATGGAGGAAGCTACACAGCAGCAGATCTTCCATGCGGTGGCATTGGCAGCAAAGGATGCCGTGATTGATGCCTGGCTGGCAACACAGGAAGAAATGAAGAAAAAAGATCCGAAGATTGTCTACTATATGTCCATGGAATTTCTCATGGGCCGTGCTTTGGGCAATAATCTGATTAACCTGACCTTTTATGAGGGCGTGAAGGATGCCCTGCAGGAGCTGGGATGCGATTTGAACGTCATTGAGGATCAGGAGCCGGATGCAGCACTTGGAAATGGCGGTCTGGGCAGACTGGCAGCCTGTTTCCTGGATTCCCTGTCTTCTCTGGGATATGTGGCCTATGGCTGCGGAATCCGTTATCACTATGGAATGTTTAAGCAGAAAATCAAAGACGGCTATCAGCTGGAGGTGCCGGACGAGTGGCTGAAGAATGGCAATCCCTTTGAGCTTCGCCGTACAGAGTATGCTCAGATCATTAAGTTTGGCGGCTATGTAGATGTTGAGACAGATAAGAATGGAAGAAGCCATTTTGTACAGAAGGGTTATCAGAGCGTCCGGGCGGTACCCTGTGATTTGCCGGTAGTAGGCTACGGCAACAATGTAGTCAATACACTCCGCATATGGGATGCAGAGCCCATGAATTCCTTCCATCTGGATTCCTTTGACAAGGGAGAATATCAGAAGGCTGTGGAGGAGGAGAACCTGGCAAAGCTGATCGTGGAGGTTCTCTATCCCAATGACAATCATATGGCAGGCAAGGAGCTCCGCCTGAAACAGCAGTATTTCTTTATCTCTGCCAGCGTACAGAGAGCAGTTGCAAAGTATAAGGATACCCACAAGGATATCCGCAAGTTCTATGAAAAGGCAGCCTTCCAGCTGAATGACACCCATCCTACCGTAGCGGTGGCAGAACTGATGCGTGTGCTGATCGACGAGGAATATCTGGAGTGGGACGAGGCGTGGGAGGTTACCACAAAGACCTGCGCTTACACCAATCACACCATTATGTCCGAGGCGCTGGAGAAATGGCCCATTGAGCTGTTTTCCAGACTGCTTCCCCGTGTATACCAGATCATTGAGGAGATCAACCGCCGCTTTATTCTGGAGATCCAGAAGAAGTATCCGGGAGATCATGAGAAGGTGCGCAAGATGGCCATTATCTATGACGGCCAGGTAAAGATGGCTCATCTGGCCATCGCAGCCGGCTACTCTGTCAATGGTGTGGCAAGGCTCCATACGGAGATTCTGAAGAATCAGGAGCTGAAGGATTTTTACCAGATGATGCCGGAGAAATTCAACAACAAGACCAACGGAATCACGCAGCGCCGCTTCCTGCTTCACGGCAATCCGCTGCTGGCAGACTGGGTAACGGATCACATCGGCGACGAGTGGATTACGGATCTGTCCCAGATCAGCAAGCTGAAAATTTATGCGGATGACGAGAAGGCTCAGCAGGAGTTTATGAATATCAAGTACCAGAACAAGGTGCGCCTGGCAAAATACATTCTGGAGCACAATGGAATTGAGGTAGATCCCAGATCTATCTTTGATGTACAGGTAAAGCGTCTCCATGAGTATAAGCGGCAGCTGATGAATATTCTCCATGTAATGTATCTGTACAACCAGATTAAGGAGCACCCGGATAAACCCTTCTATCCCAGAACCTTTATCTTTGGCGCCAAGGCAGCAGCAGGTTATCACCGGGCAAAGCTTACCATTAAGCTGATCAATGCAGTGGCGGATGTGATCAACAACGATGCTTCCATCAACGGAAAGCTGAAGGTGGTATTTATCGAGGATTACCGGGTATCCAATGCAGAACTGATTTTTGCAGCGGCAGATGTGTCTGAGCAGATTTCCACAGCCAGCAAGGAGGCTTCCGGTACGGGTAACATGAAGTTTATGCTGAACGGAGCCATTACCATCGGAACCATGGACGGAGCCAATGTGGAGATGGTAGAAGAGATGGGTGAGGAGAACGCTGTTATCTTCGGTTTAAGCTCCGATGAGGTTATCAATTACGAGCAGAACGGCGGCTACAATCCCATGGATATCTTTAACAGCGATCAGGATATCCGCCAGGTGCTGATGCAGCTCATCAACGGCAGCTATGCGCCTAACGATCCGGAGCGCTTCCGGGATATTTATGACTCGCTTCTGAATACCAAGAGCAGCGATCGTGCAGACACCTACTTTATTTTGAAGGATTTCCGCTCTTATGCAGAGGCTCACAAGAAGATCGAGGAAGCATACCAGGATGAGAAGGGCTGGGCGAAGAAAGCAATTTTGAATACGGCTTCCAGCGGGAAGTTCTCTTCTGACCGGACCATTCAGGAATATGTGGATGAGATCTGGCATTTGGATAAGATTACGGTTAAGCTGTAATTGTCAGTAATAAACAGGATATAAAAAAGAAGCTTTGCCTGGTAAAGGCAGAGCTTCTTTTTTATGCAAACAGGAGCCGTAAGGAAATCATCTGCCGTACAACATATTTTGCCCTGGAGTTCATAAAATGTAGAATGAGAGAAAAAATAAAGACTGGACTGTCAATCTTCATTATTTTAGTACTGCTTCCCTATGTGGCAGTGGTATTGCGCACAGGAAATATGAGCGGGCAGACGGAAAACACGGATGTGCCTGGGATTGAGGAGTATGTGGCAGGAATTCTGCCAAGCCAGATGCCGGTTTCTTATCAGGAAGAGGCGCTGAAGGCTCAGGCAGTGATCATCCGCACAAATCTTATAAAAAAAAGTATGGAATTCTATGGGACAGAAGATCCGGGAGAAGCAGCAAAAGCCATTCGGAAGGCTGATTTGAAGACCATGGGTTTTTCCTATACTTCTATGGAGGAGTTAGAAGAACTTTGGGGGTATGAGCAGTGGGAGCTTAACCAGGCAAAGCTGTTAGAGGCAGTGGAGGAAACGAAAGGACAGATCCTGGTATGGAATGGCAGACCGGTGGAACTGCCATATCATGCAGTAAGCGCTGGAAGAACCCGCAACGGACAGGTATTAGGAGAGGAGTATTCCTATCTGGAATCCGTAGAATGCCCATTTGACACAGAGTCGGTAGACTATTTAAATATCCAGATTCTTTCCCTGGAAACGCTTCCGGAGATAACAGAGCGGGATGAGGCCGGGTATGTACTGGAAATCCGGGTGGGAGATGAAGTTCTGGCCGGTGAGGAATTCCGCAGCCGCTATTCTTTGAATTCCAGCTGTCTTGCACTGGATCAGACGGAAGAAGGAATCCGGGCCGTTGCCAAGGGGCTGGGGCACGGATTGGGAATGAGCATGTATGAGGCAAATAGACAGGCGGAAACAGGCCGGACATATCTGGAAATTTTAGCATATTTTTATAAAAACGTGGAATGTATAAGCTTTGGCTAAAGTGGCTATGCTATGGTTAGCAGCACAGCGAAACGTGTGAAATCTAGTATAGAGGTGAAGCTTATGACAGTAAAAAGAAAAAAGAAAGGTACATTTATGGGAGGACGGACTGCTACAGTTGCATTCAGTCTCTGCCTTCTGGCCGTGGTTGCCATGGTTGGCATGTATTCGGTGGGAAAAAGTGAACAGAAGCAGAAGGAGATGGAGCAGCAGGTAGCAGAGGCAAAGAGACGGCAGGCAGAAGAACTGGCAAGACAGGAGGAAGAGCAGCGGGCGCTGGAACAGGCCCAAAAGGAGCAGGAAGAACGGCAGGCAGCAGCCTCTGCTTCTGCAAAGCGCCAGAAGGAAACAGAAGAGAAGGAAAAGGAGAAAGAAACCACAACTGCTTACGGAGCTGAGCTGGAGAGTGATTTTCAGGCAGATGAGACAGAGGTGGCAGAAAATATTGTGATAGATGAGATGGGGGAACTGGGAGAATCAGATATGCTGATGGAAGAGCCGGCCCTTTCTTTCTCAGCGGAGACAGATACCCTTTTGTGGCCTGTTGCCGGAAATATTATTTTGGATTACAGCATGGACAAGTCCGTCTATTTCTCTACCCTGAACCAGTATAAGTATAATCCGGCAGTGATTATTCAGGGAAGTGAAAATGATTCTGTTATGTGTGCAGCCCAGGGAAGGGTGACCAACATTGAGACCCTGGATGAGACAGGCCTTACGGTTACCATGGATATCGGCGATGGCTATGAACTGATTTATGGCCAGCTGAAAGAGCTTACGGTAAAGGATGGAGAATACCTGAAAGCCGGAGAAACCTTGGGGTATGTGAGTCAGCCTACCAAGTATTTTGCCAACGAAGGATGTAATTTGTATTTTGCAGTGCGAAAGGATGGGGAGCATGTGGACCCCATGACACTGCTTCAATAAAAGAACTCAGTCGTTTCTACTGCTGATGGCAGCGATAAGCCGTTCCTTCTGGGGACGGCTTAATTTTTTGATAGCAGCTTCCCGGCGCATGGCCTCCTCTTTGGTTTCAAAAATCTCGTGGTAAACCAGTGTAACCGGACGGCGGGAGCGGGTGTACTTGGCACCTTTGCCCTGATTGTGGGCGTTCAGACGCTTTTGAAGGTCAGTGGTCCAGCCGGTGTACAGGGTGTTGTCGGCGCATTTCAGGATGTAAGTGCAGGGCATAGGAGAGCTCCTTTTATGTATGGAGACGGGATTGCGTCAATCCCTGGCTTTGGCTGTAAAAAGGGAAAGAACCTCCAGTCCCAGACGGGTGGAAGGTTCTTTTATTATAGTTGATCTGATTTGGAATTGCAATTGCCGGCTGTATCAGCAGTTTGTATTTTAATGAGTTAAGAAATGGGCATGGGGGCCACGAATACATACATCATAATGAAATGACAGATACTGCCGCCCATGACGAAGAGGTGGAAGATCTCGTGGGAACCGAAATACTGGTGTCTGGAGTTGAAGATGGGCAGCTTCAGGGCGTAAATAATACCGCCAATGGTGTAAATGATACCGCCGGCCAGGAGCCATCCAAAAGCTGCGGGAGAGAGTGCGTTCAGGATCTGGGTGAAGGCCAGCACGCAGACCCAGCCCATGGCAATATAAAGGATGGATGAAAACCATTTGGGACAGGTGATCCAGAAGGCTTTGATAAGGATTCCTGCCAGAGCAATGCCCCATACAAGGGCGCACAGGCTGTATCCGGTTTTTCTCCCCAGTACAATGAGGCAGATGGGAGTGTAAGAACCGGCAATGAGTACAAAGATCATCATATGATCGATTTTGCGCAGAATCCGGTTGAAGCGCTCAGAGAGATTCAGGGTGTGGTAGGTGGTGCTGGCTGCATAGAGCAGAATCATGCTTCCGATAAATACAGCCAGGGAAGCCAGGTGAATCATATCCGGCTGTCTGGCTGCCCGGATTAACAGCGGGGTTGCAGCGAATGCGGCCATAAGCATTCCAATGAAATGAGTGATGGCGCTGCCGGGATCTTTAATTTCAAACTTCATAATAACATCTCCTCTTATTTATGGATCAACATGTAGTTTTAAATACTATGTGTAGATATATTTATATTATACAATGAAGAGGAGATTGTCAATAGATTTTGGGAATTTTTTCAATGAGGCAGTCCATATTGATTCCTGCCATACCGCCATCCGTTATGAATTCAAATCTGTGTGCATACCTTCTCCTGACAAAGACATACACGCCTCATTCAAGCGCCTTGCAGAACGCAAAATTTACTCTTTCTCGACTGTGTAGGTAGTATTCGCTATGCAGAATTTTCATTCTGCATAGCTTAAAATCAACTGCTGAAACTCTTCAAAGGAATGGCAGGCACAGATTCGGCGGATCACATCCTGCTGGGAAAAGAGAAGGATAAGGGCCTCATAGAGCTCCTTAAAAAGAATGGTATCATGTTCATTAATGGCAACCAGAAGCACTACATGGACAAGCTGGCTGTCCCAGGCGGCTCCGGAGGGAAGGACAGCAATGGCAATGCCGGTGCGGTTGGCATTCATTTTCATGGAGTGGGGAATGGCAACCGGTCCGAAGGCAGTTGTGGCGGCTTTTTCACGTTTTAAAACATTTTCGTAGAAATAATGATTTACAAAGCGCTTGTCTTTTAAAAGCTGATAGAGACGGTAAATAAGAGCTTCCTTGTCTTCGGCTTCTTCTGTCTGAAGATAGAAAAGTTCCGGCTGAAAGAACCGGGTAAAATGTTCCGAAAGGATTTTCAGCTTTTTCTGATCCATTTTCTCCTGTATCTGATTAAAAACCGTTTTGAGATTGACAGCATTCTTAAAAGGCGGAATCAGTACGGTATGCGGATAGGAATGGGCTGTCTCAACAGTTGTAAATAAAAGATCAAAGTCTTCTGCAGGAATATGCTCCTCACGGCTGCAGACAGAAACAATATGAATCTGCGAATCGAAATTGGCCAGAAGATACTGATAAATATCATTTTGGCTGTTATAGTAATCCGGACATAAAAGAATACACTTTAATTTCTTATTGTTGGCATTCTGCCGTTCAATATCCGCACCAATGTGCATGGCCAGATAGGCCGTTTCATCTTCAGAAATCTCCATACGATATTCTTCATTCAGGTGCTGGGCAATATAGAGCCCGCATTCAAAAAGCAGCGGACAGGATTTCTGAATGGAATCCAGCAGAGGGTTTTTAAGATAAGAACCGTTCTGGTATCTGGCAAGCAGATTTTTTAAGTGCAGAGACAGCGGATATAACAGGGCATTCCGTTCCAGGTGAAGTCCGTAATGCCGGTTCAGCTTCTCAATCATTTCGATGGTTGTCTGGTACAGCTGCTGTCCCACAATCTGAATCAGCTCCTGTTCGCTGTCCGCTCTGGCCAGACACAGATTTTCATAGATTAACTTATTGATTTCCTGCCGCTCCTGGGTGTGGAAACAAATCTGGAAGTGGGATTCCAGATTCTCAATAACGGCAAGGGAAATATCCATCAGCTCACAGTCTGCCTCTGCGGCGCCTAAAAACTGGTGATTTATGGTCTGATACAGGATCACGATCAGATGAAGGGAGATATTGGCATAAGCAAAATCATGAATATAGTACTCATAATGTTTAAAAGTATCGTGAAGCATAAAATGAATATATTCAATATCAAGATCCGGAAATAAAGCCTTCAGGGCTGTGAGATTTACAAAGCCGCCGGCAGATTCCCGGTAAATAATATTGGTTAAAAATTTCCGTTTGTCTCCTTCTGTTCCCTGGAGGTAAATACAGTCGTTTTGGAAGCGGAGAGCCAGCCGGTACGGGGCCAGTTCCTTATTCATTTTGGAAATAAGGAGCTTGATGGAGGAATAGCCGAGAAAAAATTCATCACAAAGTTCAAAAATATCAATCTGCTCTGTATGTTCCAGAAAGAATTTCTTAATAATCGAAAAACTGCGCTCCTGGTAATTCTGTGGAACCCTGTGGGAGGATACGCTGACCTTCACTTTTTTATTCAGATGATATCCTTTGGGACCGGACAGAATCAGCTCCGGAGTTTCCGCGTTGACAGCACTCACATAATTTTTGACTGACCGCTGGGTAACCTGTAATTCTTTCGCCAGCTGTGAGGACGGAATGGGATGTGAGCTGATTTGTAATTTTTGTATCAGTAATTCGTGTTTTTTATTCATAAATAATTCTCCCAACTTTATCCCTATTATACGTAATCTGCCACATGTTTTCAAAATAATTTATTTTCACCCTCTGTGGAAAAACAAGGATTTTCTGACAGGGGTGAAACTTCTTCGGTTGATAAAGATCCAAAGATGCGGGAAAATGAGAGCACAAGAACATGTTCCGAATATTCCAGAAGAAAAAAGGGGGAAAACAAAATGGAAAAATTAAATATATTACTGTGCTGCGGAGCAGGTATGTCAAGCGGATTTCTTGCCCAGCAGATGCGTATAGCAGCTAAGAAGGCCGGGATCATGGCTGCAGTGGAAGCGAAAAGCCAGAATAACATTCTTGAGGACATTCCCAATGCCAGTCTCCTGCTGGTGGGGCCTCATCTGGCTTATGCATATGAAGAGCTGAAAGAAAAATGCGATCCTTATCATGTGCCGGTATTAATCATTCCGAAAGAAATGTATGCCGGGCTTGACGGAACGGGGCTGTTGAATCTGAGTATCGAAACGATTAAGGGAAAGGAGCAGGATCATGAATAAATTTATTGACTGGTTAGGCACGGGATTTGCCCCTAAAGTGGCAAAGGCCATGGACAAAAAAATCATTCACGTGCTGGCGGGAGCGCTGATGGACAATGTTCCGATTCTGCTTATAGGTTCTATGGTGTCGATCTATAATCTAATTGCCGGTTATCTGACGTTTCTGCCGGATTTGACGCCGGTATACAATTTCAGCTTTGGTATTCTTTCTCTGACGCTGGTATTTCTTGTGGGGTATCACGGAGCGAAAGAATACGGTTTTTCAAAGTATGGTGTGTCAACAGGTTTGATTTCGGTCATGATGTTTTTCATGATTATCCAGCCTTCTATTGAGAACTTTCAGTTTACTGTGGGATTTGCACGGTTTGGAGGCTCCGGAATGATTTCCGCCTTCCTTTCAGGAATTGTAACCGTTGTTATCAGCAATCTCTATTTTAAACTGCATTTGTTTGAGAATTCCGTTTCACTGCCGGATTTCCTGATCCGCTGGTTAAACCAGGTGATTCCCGGAGCGGTGGTTCTGGTTTTGACCACCATTCTTGTTTACGGATGCCATATTAATATTTTTGATATTGTTACAGCGCTGTTTTCGCCGCTGATCACCATTGCCCAGACGTATCCGGGGTTTGTGCTCTGCTGTTTTATTCCGGTGTTCTTCTACTCCTTTGGAATCAACAGCTGGTTTATGAATCCCATTACAAGCCCTATCAGTGCCGCTGCCATCGCTGCCAATGCCGCAGCTTTTGAGGCGGGACAGGCCCCGGCGAATATCTATTCAGCCAATGTTACGTTTTCTGTAATTTTTATCGGTGGAATGGGAATGACCCTGGCATTGAACCTGATGATGCTGCGTTCAAAGAGCAGGCGGATCAAACGCTTCGGACAGATTGCCATGATTCCGTCTCTGTTTAATATAAACGAGCCCCTGGTATATGGAGCGCCGGTAGCGCTGAATCCGATTCTGATGATTCCTATGTGGATCAACGGCCTGTTGATTCCGACCATTACATACATCGCATTTTACAGCGGCTTTGTAACCATTCCTCATTCTGTTATGAATGTGAACCAGCTGCCGTTCCCCATCTGTTCCTTCCTGGCGACCCATGGCGATTACCGGGCAGTGATTCTGGTGGTGATTACATTTGCAGTTTCCTGGCTTGTATGGCTGCCGTTCTTTAAAGCACACGAGGCAAAGGTTTTAAAAGAAGAGATGGAGGGTTAAATCATGGGTATGGAGCATGAAGTTATTGAGGAAAATGAACTGGTTATGGCAGCTATGGACATTCTGGTCCATGCCGGAGATGCAAGGGAAATGACAAAGAAGGCCCTGGAGGCCGTACAGAAGCAGGATTTTGAGGAAGCGCGCCGTCAGATGGCAGAGGCCAAAAAGAATATCACGACAGCCCACCAGGCCCAGACAGAGATTATCCAGAATGAGGCCCGCGGCATTAAGTATGAGTACTGTATGCTGTTTAACCATGCACAGGATACACTGATGACCATAAACAGCGAAGTTATACTGACGCAGACGCTGATAGACACCTTTCAGGTTTATACAAATATGCTGTTGAATAAAGGAGAGAGTCAAAAATGAGTGCTTTTCCGGAACATTTTTTATGGGGCGGCGCAACGGCCGCGGTGCAGATAGAAGGCGGCTGGCAGGAGGGTGGGAAGGGCCTGAGCATTGCAGATATCCAGGTGTGTTACCGCCGGGAGACGAAGGAGGGCAATACAAACTATACAAGACAGCTGCTGAACGAGCGGATGGCAGACGTGATGGGCAAAAGCCCCCAAAATATTTATCCCAAGCATCAGGCAGTAGATTTCTATCACCGCTACAAAGAATATATCGGGCTCATGGCAGAGGCAGGCTTTAAAGCCTTCCGCATGAGTATCAGCTGGGCCCGGATCTTCCCCAATGGGGACGATGAAATGCCCAATGAGGAAGGACTTAAGTTTTATGATGATGTGTTTGACGAACTGCATAAGCATGGCATAGAGCCCATTGTGACACTGACGCATTATGACATGCCTCTTGGAATTGTGGCCAATTACCAGGGATGGTATGGAAGAAAGACCATTGAACTGTACCATCGTTTTGCATCCGCCTGCCTGAAGCGCTATAAGGATAAAGTGAGATATTGGATTGTTATAAATCAGGTAAATCTTATTTTTGGCGAATCTTTTAACTCGCTGGGAATGGTGATGGATGAATATGAGGATTTCACTGCGGCAAAATATCAGGCAGTACACAACGAGTTTGTGGCAAGCGCCCAGATTGTCCGGACTGCAAGGGGAATTGATCCAAAACTGAAGATTGGTATGATGCTGGCAGATCAGATGACTTACGCGCTCACAGGCGATCCGGAGAATGTGGCAAAGGCAGTCCAGGCTAACCGCATGAAAGACTATTTTTATTCCGATGTGCAGCTGAGAGGAAGATATCCGGGCTATGCGCTGAAATACTTTAGAGACAATGGAATTGAGATCCGTATGGAGCCAGGGGACGAGGAACTGATTGCCGGATACACCATGGACTTTCTGGCAGTGGCGTATTACTATTCTCATTGTGTGGATGAAAACGGCAGCAGAGTTTCCAACCCCTATACGAAAGCCACACAGTGGGGGTGGACCATAGATCCCAAAGGCCTCTATAATGCCATGGCCCAATACTGGGACCGCTATCAGGTCCCTATGATGATTGCGGAAAATGGCATCGGCGTAGAGGAAACCATCGGTGAGGATGGATGTATCCATGATGATTACCGCATTGACTATCAGAAGCGGCATATCCAGGAGCTTCGGCGGCTTATGGAGGAAGGGACAGATATTTTTGCCTACACAATGTGGGCTCCCTTTGATATCGTCAGCGGCAACAGCTGTGAGATGGAGAAGCGGTATGGGCTGATTTACGTGGACTATGATAATGAGGGAAAGGGGAGCGGCAGATGCGTTCTCAAAGATTCTTATTACTGGTATAAGAAAGTAATTGAGACAAATGGGGAGATATTGTAAAGGAAGACATAACCATTTGCATAAAAATTAAAACCCACATCCAGACACAACCACTTGTGCAAAAATAAGGGTATGCCGGATTGCTCCAACATACCCTTACATCCTCAAAAATATTGATTTTAAGGCGTTTCTTCTTAGCCAAAGTATCTCTTAAGAAGTCCCTCAAATGCCTTACCATGACGAGCCTCGTCACGAGCCATCTCATGAACGGTATCATGAATTGCATCCAGGTTGGCAGCCTTAGCTCTCTTGGCCAGGTCAAACTTGCCGGCAGTAGCGCCGTTCTCAGCGGCAACTCTCATCTCCAGATTCTTCTTGGTACTGTCGGTAACAACCTCACCCAGAAGTTCTGCAAACTTAGCAGCATGCTCAGCCTCTTCATAAGCTGCCTTCTCCCAGTACAGACCAATCTCCGGATATCCCTCTCTGTGAGCAACTCTGGCCATTGCAAGATACATACCAACCTCAGAGCACTCGCCGTTGAAGTTTGCTCTCAAGTCCTCAAGAATATCCTCGCTTACGCCCTTAGCCACGCCTACCACATGCTCAGCTGCCCAGGACAGGCCCTCTGCCTGCTCGGTGAACTTGTCCGGACCAACGCCGCACTGAGGACATTTCTCAGGAGCAGAATCTCCCTCGTGAACATAACCACATACCTGACATACGAATTTCTTCATGTTTTTATTCTCCTTTTCTAATTATAAGTTTGACTGCTGTAAATCAGTAATAATTACTGTTATTAAGATATCACAGAATTGGACATCCGTCAAGCAGTATTTAAAAAAATTTTTAAAAAATCTAGTAATGATAAAAACAAATCTGCACACTTATTTCATTGACTATTTAAGGAAGCAATTCACAAGTGCTGAATGTAAAAACTATAAAGCCTCTGCATGCTGAGAGAGAACCTGCTGTTCTTTCAGACAGGTACTGCACAGACCAAAATACTGAACCACATGGCCTTCAATCTGGCCGGGGAAGTTTTTCTGCGCCTGCGCCTGGATGAGTTCTTCATTTTCTACATGAAGATCCAAGACCTGATGGCAGTTCTTACATATAAAATGAGAGTGGGGTTCCACATGGGCATCAAACCGATCGGCCCCGTCCACGGTGATCTTAATAATTTCTCCCAAAGAAGCCAGAAGAGCAAGGTTCCGGTAAACGGTGCCCAGGCTGATATTGGGAAATTCTTTTCGTACATTCATATAAATGGTATCTGCGGTAGGGTGATCGTATCTGGAAAGCAGAAAGCTTTTGATACATTCCCGCTGCCGGCTGTATTTTAAAGAAGCCATAAAACCTCCTTTCACATCAATAATGATAATGATTATTGTTTCTTAAATATTTTAACAAAATCAAGAAGAAAGTCAAGGGCAGACAGCAAGAAATTCGTGGAAATTCTGTAGAAAATAGCAGAAACTGTTGACAAGAAGTAATCCCGCTGTTATAATTCTTTCATAAGTCTTAACAAATTTGTAATATTTGGGTTAAGAACCCTACGGAGGATAGAAAACAATGGGATTTTATAAAATGACGACCTTATGTCTCGCCGGCGTTCTCTGCTTCGGCCTGGGAGGGCTCAAAGCAGAAGCAAGCAACCTTGCAAGCCTGGGAGAAGAAGGGATTGCATCAGTAATGACTGAGGCACATACAGCAAATCCGGAAGTAGATGAGAAAGTAGTTGAGGAGCTTCTTCCTTCTGAATATGAAAATATCTGCATCGCTCAGGTAGACAATTATGTGAATGTAAGAAGTCTTCCCAGCGAAGAGGGAGAGATTCTCGGAAAGCTTTACGATGAATCAGCAGGAACCATTGAAGAGGAAGTAGACGGATGGTATAAGATTACATCCGGAAGCGTGACCGGATATGTAAAGAGTGATTATGTGGTTACCGGCGATGAGGCAGAGGCGTTGGCCCTGGAAGTGGGAAGCCGGGTTGCTACAGTTGCCACAGAGACCCTTCGGGTAAGAAGTGAGGCAAGTACAGACGCCAGTATCCTGGGATTGATTGGAGAGGAAGAGGAACTTACCGTGACAGCCGAGGAAGACGACTGGGTACAGGTATCCATCGAGGAAGGTGACGGCTGGGTATCCAAAGAGTTCGTAGAGCTTCGGACAGATTTCGTACAGGCGGAGTCCAAGGAAGAGGAGGCAGAACGGCTGGCTAAGGAAGAGGAAGCCAGGGAAGAAGGAAGAAGGAAAGCAGCGGCAGCAGCAGCCAAGACGGGAGCAACCCAGCAGACTGTTGTGGGCAACGGCGGCGGAAGCAGCAGCGGAAATGCAGTAGCATCCTTTGCAAGCCAGTTTGTGGGCAATCCTTATGTATATGGCGGCACAAGCCTGACAAACGGTGCAGACTGTTCCGGTTTTGTAATGAGTGTATACGCGAACTTCGGTGTAGGCCTGCCCCATTCCTCCAGTGCGATGCGGAGTGCTGGATACGGTGTAAGCCTGTCAGAGGCACAGCCGGGCGACATTATCTGCTACAGCGGCCACGTGGCAATCTACTGTGGAAACAATACCGTTGTACACGCAAGTACAGCAGCTACCGGAATCAAATACACATCACCGGCAAACTACAAGAACGTACTGGCAGTAAGAAGAATTTTCTAAGAAAAGCGAAAGCGGGAGCGGTAAAAAGCTCCCGCCTTTTTTGTGCACAGAGCGCGTAAGGAAATCCACCTCTTTGCAACATGTATCCTGTGTGGCGCGCACTGTGGCGGAGAGGAATTTCCTATGGCAATTCCTCTTATTTTATAGTAAGATAAAGACGATTATGAACAGAATGGGAGAAAGCTATGAGCTTAAGCAAGACGCCGTCCGCAGAGCGGATCCACATTGGGATTTTCGGAAAACGGAATGCAGGAAAGTCCAGTATAATCAATGCCATTACCGGACAGGACACAGCGCTTGTATCAGATATTAAGGGAACGACTACGGATCCGGTTTATAAGGCGATGGAGCTTCTGCCTCTGGGACCGGTGGTGCTTATGGATACACCGGGACTGGACGATGAGGGCCCTTTGGGAGCACTCCGGGTACAGAAGAGCAGAGAGGTGCTGGATAAATCAGATATAGCGCTTCTGGTGACAGATGCAGTCCAGGGAATGGCTCAAGAGGACAGGCGGCTGGAAAAGGAATTGAAGAAGAGAGGGATTCCCTTTCTTATTGTATACAATAAATGTGACTGCGGCCACAGGGGGGCTTCCCGGCTGGGAGAAGAAGCCCTGTGGGTAAGCGCCCGGACGGGAGAAGGAATAGAGGAGCTGAAAGAGCGTTTGAGCCGCCTGCGGCCGCAGGAGACCGGAGAAAAACGGCTGGCGGGGGATTTGCTGGAGCCCCAGGATCTGGCAGTGCTGGTAGTGCCCATAGACAAAAGCGCGCCCAAAGGCCGCCTGATTCTTCCTCAGCAGCAGGTCATCCGGGACATTCTGGAGTCCGGGGCAGTTTCTGTGGTGGTACGGGATACAGAGCTTGCAGATATATGGAAGCTTCTGGGCCGGAAACCCAGACTTGTGATTACGGACAGCCAGGTCTTTGAAAAGGCAGCCAGGGAGACGCCGGAAGATATAGCCCTTACTTCCTTTTCCATTCTGTTTGCCCGCTATAAAGGAAGCCTTTACCAGGCAGTAGCAGGGGCGCAGACACTGGAAGAGCTGAAGGACGGGGATAAGGTGCTGATCGCAGAAGGCTGTACCCATCATCGGCAGTGTGAGGATATCGGGACGGTAAAACTGCCCCGCTGGATTCGGGAATACACAGGCAGAGAACCGGAATTTGTATTTTCCTCCGGAGGGGATTTCCCAGGGAAGCTGAAAGAATTCCGGATGATTATCCACTGCGGCGCCTGTATGCTGCAGGAGCGGGAAATGCAGAACCGCCTGGCCAGGGCAGCGCAGGAAGGAGTCCCGATCACCAACTATGGAATTGCCATTGCCTATATGAAGGGAATCCTTAAGAGAAGCCTGAAGCCTTTTCCGGAAATGGCAGATCTGCTGACAGGCGGGAAAACAGAATGACAGAAAGACAAGCAGAAAAAAGCCTCAAGGGACAGCTGTATGAGAAGCTTGAGGCCTATGGACAATCCGACTATTATGGTTTCCACATGCCCGGACATAAGCGCAGAATGGGTTATGGGGAGAATCCTTATCAGATAGATATTACGGAGATCCATGGATTTGACGATCTTCATCACCCAGAACAGCAGGGGCTCCTGGTGCAGGCCCAGGAGCGGGCGGCCCGCCTGTACGGGGCGGAGGAGACACACTTTCTGGTAAATGGCAGTACAGCGGGAATCTTAAGCGCGGTCTGTGGCTGCACGTCTCTGGGCGGGCAGCTTCTGATGGCCCGGAACAGCCACCGCAGCGCGTTCCACGCGGCAGAGCTTGGAAGTCTGCATGTATCCTGGCTTTATCCACATATCCTGGAAAAGCTGTGGATAAACGGCGGGATTTCTCCGGAGGATGTGGAAAAATCTCTGTGTGAGAATCCGGGGATAGAAGCAGTATTTGTCACATCGCCTTCTTATGAGGGAATCTGCCTGGATGTGAAGGCTCTGGCAGAATGCTGCCACAGGCATGGGGTACCCCTGATTGTGGATCAGGCTCATGGAGCTCATTTTCCGTTTTCTGCGTATTTTCCGGAGGATGCCCTGAAGGCAGGGGCAGATGTGGTGGTTCAAAGCATACACAAGACTCTTCCGGCCCTGACGCAGACGGCGCTTCTTCATATGCAGGGAGAGCTGGCGGATCGGCAGCGGATTCGTCATTATCTGTCGGTATTTCAAAGCAGCAGTCCTTCTTATATTTTAATGGCATCCATCGACAGCTGTATGGAGCTTTTGGAGCAGAAAGGGGCAGTTCTTTTTGAAGAATATGTCCAGCGGCTTGAAGCGTTCCGCAGAAACTGCCGGAGTCTGAAGCGGTTAAGACTGCTGGGTGGGGAAACTGCCGGGAAGGGAGCTGTCTGTGATTTTGACCGTTCCAGGCTGGTAATTTCCACCCAGGGGACAGCCATGACCGGAGAAGAACTGGCAGAGCGTCTTCGCAGGGAATACCATTTGGAGATGGAACTGGCAGCGGATGCATATGTGGTTGGAATTTCTACAGTGGCAGATACAGAAGCGGCATTTGGACGGCTTCAAGAAGCCCTTGGACAGATTGAGGAGGGCATTGAACCGCAGGCCAAAAGGAGCAGAACAGTTATGGATGGGAAGGTACCCGAAGCCAGGGCCGCCTGTGGGCCGGGAGAGGCATTGCAGCGGAAAAAAGAATGGACAGAGATTTCCCGGTGTGAAAACCGGATTGCGGCAGAGTATGTATATCTGTATCCGCCGGGAATCCCTCTGCTGGTTCCGGGTGAGATTCTTACACCGCAGATCTGCAGCAGGATAAAAACAGGACTTTTGACGGGACAGAAATTCCAGGGGCTGAAAGCGGACGGCCGGATGGCGGTTCTGGTATAGCCGGTTTATATGGGGACTTGGAGGCAGGAATGGGAAACATATTTTATCTTTTCGGAAAAAGCTCCACCGGAAAGGATACGATCTATAAAAACTTAATGGAAAACCCGGAGCTTAAACTTCGGCCGGTTATCCCCTATACGACCCGCCCCATGCGGGCAGGGGAAACGCCGGGGGTGGAATACCACTTTACAGACGAGGCGGAGCTGGCCCATATGGAGGCGGCAGGAAAGGTGATTGAACTGCGGTCTTATGAAACCATTCATGGGGTATGGAAGTATTTTACAGCAGATGGAAAGCATATAGATTTGGACCGCTGTCATTATATTATGATTGGGGTTCTGGATTCCTTTCTGGCAATTCGGAAATACTATGGAAAAGATCGGGTAATTCCGATCTATATAGAAGTGGAGGACGGAGAACGGCTTCAGCGGGCGCTGGACCGGGAGCGATCTCAGGAAAAGCCCAGGTACGCGGAGCTCTGCCGGCGGTTTTTGACAGACAGCCGGGATTTTGCAGAAGAAAAAATTATGGATGCAGGCATTGAGAGGAGATTTGTGAACAGGAATCTTCAGGAATGTATACAGGAGATCACGGTGTACATTCAAAAATTTATTTAGATTGTTCTTTGGATAAGATCTGTGCTATACTAATTCTGTAAATGTATTTATGTTCTGGAGCCGTAGAGAATGCGAAAGCTCTCATAAACAGATATATAAATGAAAAAGGAGGGGGATTTATGCCGGATTTTAAAGATATCATAGGCCACGAGGAAATTATCAGTCACCTGCAGAACGCGATCCGCCTGAATAAGATCTCCCATGCCTATATTTTTGACGGAGAAGAGGGAGCAGGAAAGAACCTTCTGGCAAAAACCTTTGCCCAGACCCTTCAGTGTGAAAAAGGAGATGTTTCACCATGTGGCAGCTGCCATTCCTGCAGGCAGGCAGTAAACGGCAGTCAGCCGGATATTATTTATGTGCGTCATGAAAAGCCGGGCTCCATCGGCGTTGAAGATATCCGGGAACAGGTCTGCGGTGATATACAGATCCGCCCTTACAACAGTCCCTATAAAATTTATCTCATAGATGAAGCGGAAAAGATGACAGTACAGGCGCAGAATGCGCTGTTAAAAACCATCGAGGAGCCGCCCGCTTACGGGGTGCTTCTTCTGCTGACTGCCAACAGCGCCGGATTTCTGCCGACCATTCTGTCCCGCTGTGTGACATTAAAGCTGCATCCGGTGAAGGACAGCCTGATCCGCGCGTATCTCATGGAGCAGCTGCGGGTTCCGGATTATCAGGCGGATGTCTGTACAGCTTTTGCCAGGGGGAATGTGGGAAAGGCACGGATGCTGGCTATGTCTGAGCATTTTGGAGAATTGAAGGACCACGCACTTCATCTGGTCCGCCATATGAATGATATGGAGCTGTGGGAAATTACCGAGGCCATCCGGAAGGTTGCGGAGTACAGAGCAGATATCAATGACTATCTGGATCTGCTGGCGCTCTGGTACCGGGATGTTCTTCTCTTTAAAGCCACCCGCCAGGTGGACGGTTTGATATTTTCAGATGAAATAAATTATATCAGTCTTCAGGCTGTAAAGACATCTTACGAAGGCCTGGAGCGTATTATTGAGGCATTAGAGAAAGCAAAGACGCGCCTGAAAGCAAATGTGGATTTTGAGCTGGCCATGGAGCTTCTTCTGCTGACCATAAAGGAGAATTGAGATGGAAAAAGTGATTGGAGTCAGATTCCGGAATGCGGGAAAGGTATATTATTTTTCTCCCGGAAAGCTGTACATTCCCAAAGGAAAGCATGTGATCGTAGAGACCGCCAGAGGGGTGGAATACGGATATGTAGTCGTAGGAACAAAGGAAGTGGAAAAGTCCAAAGTGGTGCAGCCCCTGAAATCCGTGCTGCGGATTGCCACAGCTGAGGATGATGCCAGAGAGGCGGCCAACCGGCAGAAGGAAAAGGAAGCATTTCAGATTTGTCTGGAAAAAATCCGCAGGCATAAGCTGGATATGAAGCTGATTCAGGCAGAGTATACCTTTGACAACAACAAGGTGTTGTTTTACTTTACCGCAGACGGCCGGATTGATTTCCGGGAGCTGGTAAAGGACCTGGCAGCTGTGTTTAAGACCCGGATTGAACTGCGCCAGATCGGTGTCCGGGACGAGACAAAGATTGTGGGAGGGATCGGCATCTGCGGAAGAAGTCTCTGCTGTCATACGCATTTGTCCGAGTTTATTCCGGTGTCTATTAAGATGGCCAAGGAGCAGAATCTGTCCCTGAATCCCACAAAGATTTCCGGCGTCTGCGGAAGACTGATGTGCTGTCTGAAGCATGAGCAGGAGACCTATGAAGAGCTAAACAGCCATCTGCCGGGGCTGGGAGATCATGTAACTACCAGCGACGGATTGAAGGGCGAGGTCCAGAGCGTCAACGTACTGCGCCAAAAGGTAAAGGTAATTGTGACCGTGGACGGGGATGAGAAGGAGATTCGGGAGTATAAAGTGGACGAGCTGAAATTCCGTCCCCGGCGCAGGAAGGAAAAGGGCGATATTGCCGATAAGGAACTGAAGAAGCTGGAGGCTCTTGAGCGGCAGGAAGGAAAATCAAAGTTAGATGACAATTAAGCTGAAAGAGGGGGAACGTCTGGATGAACTGCAGAGAAACGGCTATAAAATCATTCAGAATTCCCAGAAGTTCTGCTTTGGCATGGATGCGGTTCTGCTGTCGGGCTTTGCGAGAGTAAAGCAGAAAGAGCGCGTGCTGGATCTGGGAACAGGAACGGGTATAATTCCCATATTGTTGCGCGGCAAGACAAAAGGGAGAGACTTTACCGGCCTGGAGATTCAGGAGGAAAGCGCAGATATGGCAAGGCGGAGCGTGGCATACAATCATCTGGAGGAATCGATTTCCATTGTAACCGGAGATCTCAAAGAAGCGGCGGCTCTTTTTGGAGCTGCTTCTTTTGATGTGGTTACCTGCAATCCCCCTTATATGATCGGGAACCACGGTCTGGTGAACCCGGAAGAGCCTAAGGCAGCTGCCCGGCACGAACTGTTCTGCACGCTGAAAGATGTGGTCCGGCAGACGGCAAGAGTGCTGAAACCGGGCGGACGGTTCTATCTGGTCCACAGGCCCTTCCGCCTGGCGGAAATCCTGGCGCTTCTCGTCCAGTACCGTCTGGAGCCCAAGCGGATGCGCCTGGTGTACCCATTTGTAGATAAGGAGCCCAATATGGTCCTTCTGGAAGCCCTGTCAGGAGGAAAATCCAGGATTACGGTGGAAAAGCCGCTGATCGTGTACAAGGAGCAGGGCGTTTATACGGATGAGATTTACGATATCTATGGATACTGATGGAGATAGGTTCAGCGGGAGAGAAGAATATGCAGGGAAAATTATATTTATGCGCGACGCCTATTGGCAATCTGGAGGATATTACGCTCCGGGTACTGCGGATGTTGAAAGAGGTGGATCTGATTGCGGCAGAGGACACACGGAACAGCATCAAGCTTTTGAATCATTTTGAGATTCATACACCTATGACCAGCTATCATGAATACAATAAGTACGACAAAGGCCGGGAGCTTATAAGTCTTATGTGCCAGGGAAAGCACATTGCCCTGATCACCGACGCGGGAACGCCGGGAATCTCCGATCCGGGAGAGGAGCTGGTGAGAATGTGCGCGGAGGAGGGAATTGAGGTGACATCTCTTCCGGGAGCCTCTGCCTGCGTAACAGCACTGACGCTTTCCGGCCTGGGAACGAGGCGCTTTGCATTTGAGGCATTTCTGCCTGCCGAGAAAAAGGAGCGTCAGGCAGTGCTTCAGGAGCTGCCAAAGGAGACACGGACCCTGATTATTTACGAGGCTCCCCACCGGCTCCGGCGGACCCTGGAGGAGCTGTGGAGCGTTCTGGGGGATCGAAGACTAACGATCTGCCGGGAGCTGACCAAGAAACATGAGACCACATTCCGCACGAATTTCAGGGAAGCACTTGCCTATTATGAGCAGCAAGAACCAAGAGGAGAGTGTGTACTGGTGATCGAAGGGAAAAAGGCAGAGGAGCTTCGACAGGAAAGCCGGGAAGCCTGGCAGCAGCTTTCCCTGGAAGAACATATGGAGCTCTACGAAAAGCAGGGTATTTCCCACAAGGAGGCCATGCGGCTGGCGGCAAAGGATCGGGGTGTATCCCGGAGAGATATTTACCAGGCATTACTGCAAAAAGAAAACCGGTAGCCATGTGTATGGTTGCCGGTTTCGTATGTAGTGAAAGTATGGATTTTAAATCAGTTCAGCGAGCTTTGCCAGATCTTCAATGGTCTTTCTGGAAACCATCTTGCCGTGATACTCAATTAAATCTTCCCGTTCCCCGGTAAAAATATCCGTTGGAGCATACTTCTTTAAAATGATTTTGTCATCTTCAACATAAATTTCGAGAGAATCACGTTCTTCAATGTTAAATACTTTTCGCAATTCCATTGGAAGCGTGATACGTCCCAGTTCGTCAAGCCTTCTGACTACTCCAGTGTTTTTCATTGTGTCTCCTCCTTCTGCGATAGTAGCACGTTCTGTCTGTAAGTATAACAAAAACTTGGCAAGATTCCAATAGAAAAATGAAGAAATATCGACTAAAAACTAAAAATATATGGGAAAAAAAGTTTGTAAAAATGCGCAAAAAATGCGTAAAATTAAAAAAATAACAGTATCAAACATGGCAAGGCAAACAAGACAATATAATTGATAGTAAAAGGAATAATTTGGAGTAAAATGTTAAATTATTTGTGGGGAATTATGCTTCTCATAGGAATTGTCTATGGAGCCTTTCAGGGAAGGCTTCCAGAACTTACAACAGCAGCGCTGGACTCAGCTAAGGATGCAGTGAGTCTGTGTATTACCATGACAGGTGTTATGTCTTTGTGGGTCGGACTAATGGAAATTGCGCAGAAGAGCGGAATGATCCGGCAGGCAGCCAGGAAGCTTCAGCCTTTTATCAGCTTTATGTTTCCAGGGATTCCCAAAAGACATAAAGCCAGAGAGTATATAACGACAAATATAATTGCCAACATATTCGGCCTTGGATGGGCAGCAACACCTGCGGGACTGAAGGCCATGGAAGCTCTGGAGGAATTGGAAGAGGAGCGCAGAAAAGGAGGGGCAGCACCTGGGAGCCGAAGCATGCGTCCACCGGCGCCAAAGGGAACGGCAAGCAATGAAATGTGTACCTTTCTTATCATTAACATTTCATCACTTCAGTTAATTCCGGTGAACATTATCGCTTACCGGAGCCAGTATGGCAGCGTGAATCCGGCAGCAATTGTGGGGCCGGCCATTGCGGCAACGCTGGTAAGTACGGCAGTGGCAGTTGTTTACTGTAAAGTGATGGATGGAAAGCGGCGTGTGTGAAGGACCTTCTGTCTCCGGTTTCGAATAAATACTTATAAGATGAGCCGGGAATTTAAAAACTTCCCAGTTCTTTTTGAGCTTTAAGATTATGTAGTCTTTTATACCTGTCGATATATTTAATATATAAATATTTATAATAAGATAGTCACGTATAAAGATAAATACAAAAAGGCATCGATACCATAAGGAGACTCCGTCTATGATAAACTGTACCTGTTACCATTCTGCGCCATCCCAGCCAATCCGGCCTCTGAAAGAGCAGATTACCCCAGAGCTGGATGCGAAGATAAGAAACGCATTTCCATCCACGCAGCCAATGAATGAGAAACCTCTGGCGCTGCCGGAGAGCCAGACGCCTGCAGTACCGGTAGAGCGCGGCCCCATCGTGATGGAAACGGGACCGGTAAGGCCGTTCTATACCGGATACGCCCGGATTGATAATGCCATTACGGATGCATTGAAAGGAAAAAGCCAGGAGCTGAAGGACAATGTCTATCAGATTATTTGGAAGGATTTTCTACCTCATAATGTCCATGGCCTGGCGGAATCAGACCGTCTGGCGCAGATCGGGCTTGGCGTGGAAAAGGCTCAGTATCTTGCAGATCAATATATGGATAAAAAAACAAAAGCCTCTTTTATGGAAGCCATGCGCTCCATTGCGAAGATCGGGACCAGAGGAACGCGTGTGGGCGCCTGTGAGATGAATTATCAGGTAGAGCATGTGATACAAGTAGACGGGGATGGATATGTACATGAAAATCATTCGGATGAATATCTCTATGCCATGAAAATGAAAGCCCCAAAGGAATATGAGACTTATGAGAAGCTTAAGGAAACCGCCGGAAATGTAGAAGCAGCGTTCTTTTCTGTCAGGTGGGCTATAAAAAATCTGAATCTGATCAACAGCAATAAAAAAGCGTATAAAAAGAAACAGGAAGAACAGTATGAAAAGCTTCAGAAGACAGAGCTTGATCAGACCTTTGCCGGAGCGGACACCTCTAGCAAGGAGCGCTTTCTGGCATCCATCCAGGAAAAGCTCCAGGACAGCAGGAACTTACAGATAAGCATCTTTCTGGAGCAGATATCGAATATGACAAAGGCACCCGGAAACTGTTTGTTTGGAAGAAGACAGGTGTTTATGGCACGGGCATAACAGAGCAGAAATCCGAGGCTGTACAAACAAGGATATTGTGTAACAGGAGGTTTAACAACGGATGATAGTACCAAGACACTACGAAAACTTAAATGTCCTGCATGAAAACACGCTGCCGCCCCGATCTTATTACATTCCGGCCTCAAAGCGGATGGACACCCTCACAGAGAGCCGTGAGGATTCAGACCGGTTTCAGCTGTTAAACGGCAGCTGGCGTTTTTCTTACCGTCCAAGCATCTATGAGCTGAGAGAAGCATTTTATGAAACAGACTTTGATGCTTCATCCTTTGACAGCATTAAGGTGCCGGGCACTTGGCAGATGGCAGGATATGACACCCATCAGTACACCAATATCCGTTATCCCTTTCCCTTTGATCCGCCCTATGTGCCCCAGGACAATCCCTGCGGCGCCTATATACGGGAGTTTGAATATCAGGGGAACGCGGATGCGCCTGCCGTATATCTGAATTTTGAGGGCGTGGATTCCTGCTTCTATGTATGGCTTAATGGAACTTACATTGGTTACAGCCAGGTATCCCACAGTACAAGCGAGTTTGACGTAAGCGCGGCCATCGTGGAAGGAATGAACCGTCTGGCCGTACTGGTCCTTAAGTGGTGCGACGGGAGTTATCTGGAGGATCAGGACAAATTCCGAATGAGCGGTATTTTCCGGGACGTATATCTTCTAAAGCGTCCCAGTCAGGCTGTCAGTGACTATTTTGTTAAAACAGCCCTGGAAAATGGAGCCGCAGAAGTGACAGTGGATTTCACATTTTATCAGGATCAGATACCAGTAACTGTATCTCTTTACGACAGGGAAAACCGTCTTGTGGATTCCGGGAAGATACAGGGAACAGACCGTATTTCACTAAATATTCCAGATGCGGTTTTGTGGAATACGGAAGCGCCGTACCTTTATACCCTGGTACTGGAGACCGGACATGAGGTGATTACAGATCACATAGGACTGCGTGAGATAAAAATAATCGGAAATACGGTTTACTTTAACGGAAAGCGCCTCATATTCCGGGGGGTGAACCGTCATGATTCCGATCCGCTGACCGGCTTTGCCATAAGCAGGGAGCAGATGATAACGGATTTGACATTGATGAAGCAGCATAATTTCAATGCCGTCCGTACAAGCCACTACCCAAATTCCCCGATCTTCTGTCAGCTGTGCGATAAATATGGTTTTCTGGTGGTTGGAGAGGCAGATTTGGAGAGCCACGGCCCGTCGGAGCTTTTTTATCAGGATAATTCTGATGCCAATAAATTCGACCACTGGAATGAACCCATTGCAGATGCGCCTATGTGGGAGGAGTCCATTTTGGATCGGGTACGCCTTTTGGTGGAACGGGATAAAAACCGTTCCTGTGTCGTCATCTGGTCTATGGGAAATGAAAGCGCCTATGGATGCAATTTTGAAAAGGCTCTTAAGTGGACAAAGGAATACGACGCTTCCCGGCTGACCCATTATGAAAGTGCCAGATACCGAAAGAGCGGTAAGACCTATGATTACTCCCATCTGGATTTATACAGCCGGATGTATCCGTCCTTTGAGGAGATAGAGGACTATCTGGCTCATAGCCCGGCAAAGCCCATGATTCTTTGTGAGTACAGCCATGCCATGGGAAACGGCCCAGGAGATTTGGAGGATTACTTTGAGCTGTTTCATAAAAACGAAACCATGTGCGGCGGTTTTGTCTGGGAGTGGTGTGACCATGCTGTAGAACATGGAAAAACGGCTGAGGGTAAAACCATTTATTACTACGGCGGAGATCATGGAGAGGTAATTCACGATGGAAACTTCTGCATGGACGGTTTGGTATATCCGGACCGCCGGCCCCATACAGGACTTCTGGAATACCGCAATGTGTACCGCCCGGTAAGACTTGTATCCTATGATCAGGAGAAAGGAATACTTGTGATTCGAAACAGTCTGGATTTTACGGACCTTGGGGAGGAGATTGACATCCACTACGAAGTAAGCTGTGACGGCGTAAACCGGCAGACCGGCAGGCTTCCAGAGTGTTCCATAAAGCCAGGGCAGGCGGAGCATGTGCCCTTGCGGATAAGCATACCGGAAGCGGGCCGCGTGTATTTAAAGCTTACTTACTATCAGAAAAAAGAGTCTCCT
Source organism: uncultured Lachnospiraceae bacterium (assembly GCA_949740535.1). Lineage (GTDB taxonomy): Bacteria > Bacillota > Clostridia > Lachnospirales > Lachnospiraceae > Laedolimicola. The sequence continues at coordinate 26,552 of CATJHO010000124.1, read as the reverse complement.
CTGGTTCCGGCAGGCCGTCTGCTGGGCTGTGAAGAGATTCCGCTTAAGAACAGTGACAGCAGAAACCAGACGGCATGCAGGCTTTTAGAGTCTCAGGCGGTTTCGGCCGCCCAGACGCCGGTAAAGATTACAAAAGCAGAGGAAGCCTTTCTTTTAGAGGGAGAGAATTTCACCTATTGTTTTGACCGGCGGACCGGACTGTTTTCCAGGCTGTTGTTCCAGGGGCGTGAATATCTGGACCGTCCCATGGAACTGAATATCTGGCGGGCGCCTGTGGATAATGATATGTATATCAGGCAGGAGTGGAAGCGGGCCTGGTATGACCAGGCTTATGCCCGTGCCTATGATGCCGGGATCAGCCGGACGGAATCTGGTGTGGAAATAAGAAGCCATATGTCTATTGGCGCAGCCGCGGTACAGCCTATGATGTGGATAGAAGCCTTGTGGAAGGTGGAGGCGGACGGGGGATTGGAAGCTTCTCTTTCCATAAAACGCAATCTGGAATTCCCGGAGCTTCCAAGGTTTGGAATCCGTCTGTTTCTGGACCGGGAATTTGACCGGGTAACCTATTACGGTATGGGGCCGTATGAGAGTTATCGGGATAAGCACCAGGCATCCGTTCATGGATTGTATCAGGCGCCGGTTGAGAAGCTTCATGAGGACTACCTCCGCCCTCAGGAGAACGGAAGCCATATGGACTGTGACTATGTGGTTTTAGCAGGCGGCACTTACCATCTGGCGGCGGTATCCGAAAATCCGTTTTCGTTTAATGCATCCATTTATACACAGGAAGAATTGGAAGAAAAAGCACACAGCTATGAGCTGGAGCCTTCCGGCAGTACCATTTTGTGTCTGGATTACGCCCAGAATGGAATTGGCTCCAATAGCTGCGGGCCAAAGCTTAAAGAAGCTTATCGGTTTGATGAAGAAACATTTACATTTCAGATAAAAATTGTGCCATTTCAAAAGGAGAAGTAACAATAGTACCCTGTGAATTGCAGTAAAATACAGGAAGACAGTTTCCCCTGGGTATCTCAGCGTAAAGAATACGAAACCGGATACCTGGGGGAAAGCTTTTGGAAAGGAAAAACAAAGGGAAAGAAATATTTTCTCCTCTGTCATCATAGAATAGAAAAAACGCTCAGCAGGCGGTCAAGGCAATGCAGGCGGCAATTCGAATTATTCTTTATACTTCCGATTTATTGGTTCCCTTTTTAATTTTTTATGTAGTTGCATATGGGATTCTCATGAAACGTCCGGTATACGATGACTTTGTCCGGGGGGCGAAGGACGGTTTTCAGACAGTGATCCAGATAATGCCCACGCTGATTGGTCTGATGGTAGCGGTGGGAGTGCTGAGGGCCTCCGGATTCCTGGAGCTTTTATCCGGGGCGCTGAGCCGTGTGACAGATTTCATTCATTTTCCCTCGGAGCTTATGCCTCTGGCTGTTGTCCGTATGTTTTCTTCTTCGGCAGCCACAGGACTTGCGCTGGATATTTTTCAGAAATACGGAACAGATTCCCGTCTGGGATTGACTGCGTCAATTATGATGGGGTGCACGGAGACAATTTTTTATACCATGAGTGTCTATTTTATGACAGCCAAAGTAAGGAAAACCCGCCATACGCTGATTGGGGCTCTGCTTGCTACGGCAGCGGGAATTGCGGCCAGCGTGGTGCTGGCTGGGATGATGCAGTGAGGGACAGCAGAACTGGAATTGAGAGAGGATAACGATGGAAATTTATGTGGTTCAGCCAGGAGACACACCGGAGAGCATTGCAGCGATGTATGGTGTGTCTCCGCAGAGATTTATTTATGATAATCAGCTGTCAGAGCTCCCTTATCTCCCGGCAGGAATGGCGGTGCTTGTTTTGATCCCTGCCCTTATACACACTGTGTCAGAGGGAGAGACAACGGAAGGGATTGCAGCCGCCTACGGTCTGACGCAGAGACAGCTTTACCAGAACAATCCGTATCTGCTGGAACAGCCCTATCTGCGTCCGGGACAAAGCCTGGTGATCCGCTTTCAGGGGCAGGAAGAACATGAGCTTTATGTGGCCGGATATGCGTACCCGTTTATTGAGGAAAGGGTTTTAAGAGAGGCACTTTTGTATATGGATGAGCTCTTAATCTTTTCCTACGGCTTTACAACGGCCGGAGCCCTGCTCCCGCCGCAGATACCAGAAAACTGGATGATTTCACTGGCATGGCAGATGGGGGTAAAGCCCATTCTTGTATTAACCCCGTTTTCGGAACAGGGGAATTTTAATAACCAGCTGGTAAAAGCGGTCTCTGAGGATCTGGAAATGCAGCAGATATTGATTGGAAATCTGCTGGAAACGGTAAGAGAACAGGGTTATGCCGGCGTGGATGTGGATTTTGAGTATATCCTTCCAGAGGATCGGGAAGGCTATGCGGCCTTTGTGGGAAATCTCCGCGAGGCCATGAACCGGGAAGGCTGGCAGGTATCCGCAGCGCTTGCGCCCAAAACCTCCGGGGAGCAGAGAGGGCTTCTCTATGAGGGCATGGACTATGCGCTCCTGGGCGCCAATGCGGACCATGTATTTCTGATGACGTATGAATGGGGACACCAGCACGGTCCGGCTATGGCCATCGCCCCCATAAACAAAGTACGCCAGGTGCTGGATTATGCAGTTACGGAAATTCCAAGAAATAAAATCCTGATGGGGATCCCAAACTATGCTTACGACTGGACACTGCCCTTTGTGCGGGGGGAATCGGTTGCGGAAATTATGGGAAATGTAGAGGCGGTCCGTCTGGCCGCAGTGCAGGGGGTGCCGATTCAATACGACGAGACAGCTCAGAGCCCCTGGTATACCTATGAGCAGGACGGCGTGATGCATGAGGTATGGTTTGAGGATGTGAGAAGTATGGAGGTGAAGCTTCGGACAGCTGTTGAGTATAGATTTCTTGGGATCGGATACTGGAATCTGATGCGTCCCTTCCGGGCGAACTGGATGCTGGTTCAGATGCTGTCGGGGCGGCTTTAGCTTCCAGCCACCCCGCCATATAATCTTCAATCACCGGAAAAGGAGCCGGTCCCACAGATAGAAAAAAGGTATGAAAATCCTTCAGCATAAAACGATCACAAAGAGCAGCCTCGGCCTGCTCTTTTAATTTGAGGATTTCTGCAGCTCCAAGGTAATATTTAAGGTAATTCCCAGGATCCTGAATGACAGCCTGATAAATCTGATGCACAGTATCCGGATTTGTAATGCCGTATCCGGCAAAGAAAGCCTCTGTATCTTCAAGAGACCACCCTTCATAATGAATCCCCACATCCGTCCGGGCATGAAGTCCCAGAGAGACAGCGCCGTTGGCGGACATAAGCTCCGCCGTCTTTGGATCTTCAATTGCGTAAGCATAGGAAAGCCACTCCACATAGGTAGCCCATCCTTCTGTATAGCCTCCAAAATTAAAAAGATTCCGTACCGGATCAAGCCCGCAGGAGTGTTCATAAAGGTTCTGGTAGAGATGTCCGGGCCAGCCTTCATGGGCCAGGGTTGTAAATAGGGAAAGGCTGTCATAGTTACTGGCAGGATTAATATAGATCACATGCTCGTTCATCCGATCCAGAGGCGGCGTCAGATAAAAAGCAGGACTTAAGTAGTTTTCCAGTGAGGCATCCACATATTTGACCTGGCAGGAAACAGCAGGGACAGAGGGAAAATCTGCGGCGATCTGCTCTTCCAGATTCTTTAAAATAACTGCCGGTTCTGAAATACCTGTCTGGCGGGATACGGATTTGAGAATTTCCGGGTTCTGGCTGACGAGATAAGTAACTGTCTCCAGATCCGTGTCCAGCTGTTCCTCAATAAGCAGCAGAATTTCTTCCATATTCCGCCCGGTTCCGGTTACAGCAGCTGTCAATGCCTCATAATAATCTGCTCCCTTCTCATAATAACAGAGGCCGTAAGGGTTTTTCCCGGAACCCTTCAGCTCGGTCAGACCTTGAATCAAAAGTTCATAAGCCGGAATCACATGACCGAAAAACAAAGTCCGGTTGGAATCAATATAGGCTTGTGCTTTTTCTCTGGAGAGAAAGTCTGCGGAATCAATGCGCTCTTCAAAGGTAGAAAGAAGAAAATGGTTTCCGGGATTGGAGAGAAAGGCACGGCATTGATTAATCACCGCATCTGCTGTTTCATCCGACATAAACAGCCCGGCATCCGCTTTTTCCCGTTCATAGTCCATCAGACTTTCGTAATAGGCATCCATAGAGGACAGGAGGGCGAGATAATTCTGGATATCCTGTTCTGACCAAAAGGCATACTCAGCCAGGAGAATGGGAAGCTGTGCCTGGGTGCCAAGAGAAGGGCTTAATATTTCTTCATAATAGGGGAAATCAAGAAGGGCTGCCTGTTTTTCCAGCTGATAGGATATAATATCATAGGTGAGTTTTCCGGAATCTGACAGATCCTGGCGGGAAAAGGCAGAAAGGGCCTGCCGTGTATTTTCCAGACTGGCCGATGCAGCGTCAGAAGCATCTTTGGAGTAGAGCTGGAAAGCAGCAGGAACATCCACAATCCCATAACGTTCCGGGTCCGAAAATGTATAGTGAAGCGTCAGAGAATTGGCGGAGAGCTCATCCAGAAATAATGTCTGGGTAAAGCGTTCAAAAGCCTCGTCGGCAGTTTCTGTGGAATCCTTTTGGAGCCGGGGAAGCAAAAAGGCGCAGCAGCACAGAAAAAGAAGCAGGATTATGCCTGCGGTTAAAAGTTTTTTTCGTTTCATAGTTTCACCAGAAGCATTGTTGGTGTATTTTATGAGGAAAGCCAAAGAGAAATGCTATCTTGACAAACAATTTTCCATATGTTAGGATTTCCCTATGCAATAGGAAAACGCAGTGAAGAAAAGAGTAGGCTTGTTGGATTTTCTACAGAGAATTCCCGGTGGCTGAGAGGGAAGGAAGGAAGCTGGCCGAAGATGGTTTCAGAGCGGCACGGATGAACGCGTGAAAGCGATAAGCCGTGACAGGGTTCCGCCTGTTACAGCGGAAGAGTATGAAGGTACTCGCAGAGGTCTGTTTTCGTGAGAGGCAGACGAACGGAAGTGGTAACACGGGAATACGCCCGTCTTCTTTAGTGATAAGGAAGACGGTTTTTTTAATGTTAAACTTCAAGCAGAAAGAGAGGTATAATAATGGAAAAGCAGAAATATTACATTACCACCGCCATTGCCTACACCTCCGGCAAGCCCCATATCGGCAACACCTACGAGATTGTATTGGCAGACGCGATTGCCCGCTTTAAGAGAATGCAGGGCTGTGACGTATTTTTCCAGACCGGTACGGACGAGCACGGACAGAAGATTGAGGAAAAGGCAGGAGAAGCCGGTGTAACGCCCAAGGAATTTGTGGATAATGTTGCAGGCGAGATCCGCCGCATCTGGGATTTGATGAACACTTCCTATGACAAATTCATCCGCACCACCGATGAAGATCACGAAGCGCAGGTCCAGAAGATTTTCAAAAAGCTCTACGATCAGGGCGATATTTACAAAGGTTACTATGAGGGTATGTACTGCACGCCCTGCGAATCCTTTTTTACCGAATCCCAGCTGGTGGACGGTAAATGTCCCGACTGTGGAAGAGAGGTAAAGCCGGCGAAAGAGGAAGCCTACTTCTTCAAAATGAGCAAATATGCAGACCGGCTGATTGAGCATATCAACACGCACCCGGAATTTATACAGCCTGTATCCAGAAAAAACGAGATGATGAACAACTTCCTGCTTCCGGGCCTTCAGGATCTCTGCGTGTCCAGAACTTCCTTTAGCTGGGGCATTCCGGTAAGCTTTGACCCCAAACATGTAACCTATGTATGGCTGGACGCGCTGACAAACTATATCACCGGAATCGGCTACAACTGTGACGGAGAATCCACAGAGCAGTTTAAAAAGGACTGGCCGGCGGATCTGCACCTGATTGGAAAGGATATTATCCGCTTCCATACCATTTACTGGCCTATTTTCCTGATGGCTCTTGATCTGCCCCTGCCCAAGCAGGTATTCGGTCATCCCTGGCTTCTGCAGGGCGACGGCAAGATGAGCAAGTCCAAAGGAAATGTGCTCTATGCAGATGAGCTGGTAGAAATGTTCGGCGTGGACGCCGTGCGTTACTTTGTGCTCCACGAGATGCCCTTTGACAACGACGGCGTTATCACCTGGGAGCTGATGGTAGAGCGTATGAACTCTGAGCTTGCGAATACCCTTGGCAATCTGGTGAACCGTACGATCTCCATGTCCAATAAGTATTTTGGCGGTGTGGTGAGCAATCCGGGATTTATGGAGCCGCTGGATCGTGACCTGCGGGAGACGGCAGTGAGCACAGCTCAGAAGGCTGCAGATAAGATGGAGGAGCTTCGGGTGGCGGATGCCATGACAGAGATTTTCGCCCTCTTTAAACGCTGCAACAAATATATTGACGAAACCATGCCCTGGGTGTTGGCCAAAGATGAGAGCAAAAAGGACCGTCTGGCTACGGTGCTCTACAATCTGGTAGAGGGAATCAGCATCGGAGCTTCCCTTCTGGAGCCTTTTATGCCGGAGACTTCGGCAAAGATTCTGGAGCAGCTGGGCGCAAAGAAGCGTTCCATTGAAGTGATGAATATGTTCGGTCTCTATCAGTCCGGCCAGAAAGTAACCGAGAAGCCGGAAATACTGTTTGCAAGACTGGATGTAGATGAGGTGCTGGCAAAGGTGGAGGAGAAGAGAACACAGGAAGCAGAGCCGGAGATTCCGGCAGAGCCAGTGATCGATCTGGAGCCCAAAGCGGAGATTACCTTTGATGAGTTTGAAAAGCTGCAGTTCCAGGTGGGCGAGATTATCGCCTGTGAAGCAGTTAAGAAGTCCAAGAAGCTTCTCTGTTCCCAGGTGCGGATCGGCAGCCAGGTAAAACAGATTGTGTCCGGTATCAAGGCTCATTACACACCGGAAGAGATGGTGGGCAAGAAGGTGATGGTTCTCGTGAACTTAAAGCCTGCAACCCTGGCGGGAGTGAAATCTGAGGGAATGCTGCTCTGTGCAGAGGACGCAGAAGGAAATCTGGCTCTGGTTGTGCCTGAGAAGACCATGCCGGCCGGTGCAGAGATTTGTTAGGAAAAGATCGAAGTGCCTGAAAAAGCAGAAGGGGCTGCTGCAAAATACAGAATTTGCAGCAGCCCCTTCCAGGGTATAGACGTTTAAAACAAATCTATACAGGATCCTGATTTAAGCGTTTTCCCACAGCTCCGCCCGGATGAATCAGAGCAAACTGTTCATTCCGATATCCGGTTTCCTCCAAAACAGCAGTCTGAAGCGCGTCAAAAACAGCCGCCAGGGCAGTAAAGCTGGAAGTTCCCTGACTGTTGTAACGATCCGTTTCTGTGGTTACTTTCATGGGCAGAACAATGTCCGACATAGCGGCCAGGGGTGAGGACAGATTCTCTGTGACACCGATAACCGTCACTTTTTTCACATGGCAGATATCCAGAATCTTGAAAAGCTCATCGGTTTTCCCCCCTCTGGAAGCCCATACCAGGGCATCACCTTCCTGAAGGAATCCGGAAGCACCATGAACAGCTTCCGCAGGAGAAAGAAAACGGGCCGGACGCTCAATACAGCATAGAGAATGGGCAAAATGCGTGCAGGCAATTCCGGAATGGCCGCAGCCCGTGGTTCCGATGCGGGGAACTGTCGAAAGTACATCTACAGCCCTGGAAAATGCATCCAGGTCCATAGCGTCTCTGGTGGCAAGAATCGAATCACTTTCAATGGTAAAAGCGGCAAGTGCGCGTTCCTTTGTTTCTGGTTTCATAAAGATCCTCCTCGTTTGTGTTAAATTTTGCAGGTTATGATAGTATCATACCGTATTACGGGAATATTTTCGATAATTTTTTTAAATATTTTGAAATACAGAGAACTGTCCGCAGCAGGACAGCTTGTCTGAACAGTTATAAATATGAATAGAAACAAATATACAGCAGGCTTACAGAGATTCATGTATGTAAAGCCTGCTGCATATTTGCTGTTGAACGCATTAAAAAAAGGTCTGCAGATCCATCCGCTTTGCCTGTTCCAGCAGGAACTTGTAGCGTTTTTGGACAGAGTAGATTTCATAAGTATAACAGTCGATGAGATCGGGATCCACTACTGCTTCAAAATTGGCGTAAGCAGCCTCCAATGCATTTTTGGTGGAATGAAGATCCTCCAGAAGCTGCCGCTTGGTGAAGGAATCTTCCGACGGTGCCGGTTCTTTTCGTAAAAACCCCATACTGTAATTCCCCACTTTCCCTATTAAGTGTTTGGATACTTTTATGTTGTACTAAAAGTATAGGCATAATATCTGGTATTTATACTTAAAAATAGAATATTTTGGATCGTTCATCCATATAATGGTAAAAAATAACCGGGACAAATTGATGAAAGTATTAAATTTTCTTCTCCGTATGGTATTTGGAGCGATCGGAATCCAGATTATCAATGCCATCCTGATTTCGCAGAATATTGCAGTGTTTGTGGGATTAAATGTTTTGACCCTTTTGACAGTCGGAAGCCTTGGTATCAGCGGCCTGGGACTGCTTTATGGAATTTCGGCCTTTGGAATTTTGTGAAATTTTTACAATTTACAAATAAAACCGCCAAAGCTATAATCTAACACATGATCGATTAATCTTTCTGGCTGATGCCGGACCGGCACAGCCAACATCTTTGGTTTGAATCAAACCACGTTTCCAGAGTTAAGTAATGAAACAAAAGGAGGTGGCAGTTTGACTTTTATGCTGCAGTTTCTGCGGAAAAATCAGGGGATTCTTCTGACAGCCGCAGTATTTCTGGAATTACAGCTGTTTGTCTGCCTGCTGGCAGGAATCCTGTTTCTCAGGGGAGGAGTCTGGTGAGGAGAAAACAGATTGCTGTCTGTGACAGAGAGCAGGATTACACGCTGCGGTTTGCGGAGTATGCCAACCGGCATGGGGATCCGCTCTTTCTGGTACATGGCTTTACCAGTTTAGAAGAGCTGACAGATTATACAAAAGAACATCCTGTTGATATGGTTCTGCTTTCTGAGGATCTGATGGGAAAGGCGCAAATGAGAGAAGCGGCAGGGCAGATAATCTGCCTGTCAGAGCAGGAGTATCAGGAGAACCTAGAATGTCCTGCAATCTACAAATACCAGCCCTGCCCGCAGATTCTGAAGAAAGCATTTTCTGTTTATGCGGAGGAAAACAGGACAGGCCTGGGTCTGGCGCTGAAGCTTGAGGAGATGAAACGTATTGGAGTTTTTTCGCCCATAGGGAGAGTGGGAAAGACAGGCCTTGCACTGGCGCTTGGGAAAGAGATTGCCAGACAAAGGCGGGTGCTCTATCTGAATATGGAGGAGTATTCCGGATTTGAGGTTCTCTATCCTTTGAATACCGCATGGACACTTTCGGAACTGATGTATTTTTTGAAACAGGGTAAGCCGGCCTTTGCCTGCAAGCTGGAGAGCATTGTGCGCCAGATAGGCGGACTGGACTATATTCCGCCTGTACGCTCGCCGGTGGAGCTTCGGGACATCCGGAAAGAGGACTGGGAACTGCTTTTAGAAACCCTGGGAAGGGAGAGCCGTTATGAGTTTGTGATTTTGGATTTTGGAAGCAGTGTGGAGGGGCTTTTTGAACTTCTGGAGTCTTGTGACGGGATTTATATGCCTGTGAGCCGGGATGAGGCGGCTCAGGCAAAGGTCCGTCAGTACGAGGATACTTTAAAACTGCTGGATCTGGAACATGTTTTGGATAAAACACAAAGGTTTTTCTCCTGGGGAGAGGCGGAATTAGAGGCGTATGGAAAAGAAGAGGGAAGGAGGTGGTGCGGATTGTGAACCGTGACAGGGAAAGAATCCGTCAGGAGCTGTACAGAATAATACAAAAGGAGCTGGATTTAACCAGAGAGTTGACGGATGAGGAAGTAGCAGAAGTGATTGACAGGGAGATTCTGGCCTGGAACAGCCGGGAATATCTGCTGCTGGAGGAAAAGCTGAGTCTTCAAAAGGAGCTTTTTAACAGCATCCGCAGGCTGGACCTTCTGCAGGAGCTGATTGAAGACCCGGAGATAACGGAAATTATGGTAAATGGCCCCCGGCATATTTTTATTGAGAAAAAGGGACGTTTGTATCGGTGGGACAGGCAGTTTGCATCCGGACAGAAGCTGGAGGATTTGGTTCAGCAGATAGTCAGCTTCTGTAACCGCAGTGTTTCAAAGGCCAGTCCCATAGCAGATGCCCGGCTTTCGGATGGGTCCAGAGTCAATATTGTGCTGGATCCGGTGGCTCTCAACGGCCCGGCAGTTACCATACGAAGATTTCCTAAGGAACCGATAGGAATTGCCAGACTTGTAGAGTGGGGTTCGGTGACAAAGGAGGCGGCTGATTTTCTTCATGATGCAGTGCAGGCGGGATATAACATTTTCGTCAGCGGCGGAACGGGCTCCGGGAAGACGACCTTTCTCAATGCCCTGTCAGAATTTATCCCTTCCTGGGAGCGGATTATTACCATAGAAGACAATGCCGAGCTCCAGCTTACCAGGGCGGAGAATCTGGTGACCCTGGAGGCTCGAAACGCCAATCTGGAGGGAGAACAGGCAGTTACCATCCGGGATTTGATTCGAACGGCTCTCCGTATGCGGCCTACAAGAATCATCGTGGGCGAGGTCCGGGGCATGGAAGCTCTGGATATGCTGCAGGCCATGAATACGGGGCATGACGGCTCATTGAGTACCGGACATGCTAACAGTCCCAAGGATATGCTAAGCCGTCTGGAGACGATGGTGCTGATGGGAATGGATCTGCCCCTGACAGCTGTCCGAAGGCAGATTGCATCCGGGGTGGACTTAATTGTCCACCTGGGACGCCTGCGGGATGGCAGCCGGAGGGTGCTGGAGATTGTGGAGGTAAACGGAATGGCAGAGGGAGAGATTCTGCTACATACCCTCTACGCCTTTCGGGAGAAAGAAGGGCAGGGGAAAGCGGTTCAGGGGACTCTGCAAAAACAGGAGGACCTGCTGCATACGGAAAAAATGAAATCAGCAGGAATCGGAGGGATGTGAGATGGATTACAGGCAGTATCGGCCAAGCAGGAAGGAGAAGCTTATGTCTGCAGCCAAGGCAGCAGGGCTGACGCTCATCATTGCAGTCTGCTTTTATAATTCTTTCTGGTCTCTTCTGATTTTTCCGGGTGTGCTTTTCTGGCTGTACAAACAGGAAAAGAAGCGCCTGGGAGAGAAACGGCAAAAAGCGTTGAAGCTCCAGTTTAAGGATGCGGTTCAGGGGATCGCCGCTGCCATGGCAGCAGGATATTCGGCGGAAAATGCGCTGCGGGAAGCCAGAAAGGATCTGAGCCTTATCTATGCTGAAAATATGGATATCCTGCAGGAACTTTCGGCAATGGAACGGCGGATGGATGCCAATCAGACCATCGAAGCAGTAATGGAAGATTTCGCCAGGCGCAGCGGCCTGGAAGAAGCAGAGACTTTCGCGGAAATATTTGCAGTAGGAAAGCGAAGCGGCGGAGATCTCATTGGAATAATGAAAGATACAGCGAAGACCATTTCCGAAACCATAGAAACCGAGCGCCAGGCAGCAACAGCTCTGGCCTCCAGGAAATATGAGCAGAAGGTTATGAATCTGGTGCCCTTTGGGATGATTCTGTATCTGCGGCTGGGATGTCCGGGATTCCTCGATCCCCTGTATGGCAATGTGGCGGGAATCGGTATAATGACAGGCTGTCTGGGACTTTATCTGGCAGCCTGGCATCTGGGAAAGAAGCTTTTGAATATAGAGGTGTAGACAATGAAGCTCAGTAAAAGAATTCTGAATAAGACAAAAGACTGGCTGCCGGGACGGGAGGCAGTGAGAGAAAATCTGAAGCTTCTTCACACGGGAACGGACGGCCGGGAAGCAGAAGAGGCTTACTATGTGGAAAAGATCGGTCTTCTTCTAAAGGTATTGGCAGGGGGGCTTGCCATAATGGTTCTGGCCGGTGCAGTATCCTTTACAGACCAGAAGCTGTCAGAGGGATATTATCTTCCACGGCAGAAGACCGCCTATCACCGGGAGCTCCTGGTTTCATCGGAAGGAGAGGAGCCGGAAACATTGACGGTACTGGTGGAGCCCCGCAGGCTGTCCGGAGAGGAAAGCCGGGAACTGTTGACCCAGACAGCAGAGCAGATGGAAGCCTTTATTTTGGGTGATAATCCCTCTCTTGAGGAGGTACGGACGGATCTGAAGCTTGCAGGGCAGATTCCGGGCCTTCCCATAGAGGTTGACTGGGAGCTGGATTCCTATGAGGTTCTAAATCTGGATGGCAGCATTCGAAGGGAGAATCTGAAAGAGGAGGGCAGTATCGTGGAGCTTACGGCGTATCTGGTCTGTAACGGGGAAGAGACTGTGTATCGAGCCTGTGCAAAGGTTCTTCCGCCGGTTTTGAGTGCACAGGAGCAGTTTGCACAGGAGCTTAAGACAGAGCTTGAGGATCTGCAGAAGAAAAGCAGTGAGAAAGACAGAAAAGAACTGCCCATCTGGGTACAGGGAAAGAAACTGATCTGGAAAGAGAAAAAACAATCTTCTGCGCTTTGCCTATTGCTTTTGACACTGTCGGGAATAGCAGTTCTTTATACAGCAAAGGATCGGGAACTGGCCAGGCGGGCGAAAGAACGTGAGTGCCAGATGCGCAGAGATTACGGAAGGATTGTAAGCAAGCTGGTTCTGCTGATGGGAGCCGGCGCAGCTATTCGGACAGCCTGGGAGCTGGTGGTCCGCGATTATCAGAAAAAACGGGAAAACGGGCAGGAAGAACTGCGGTATGCCTACGAAGAAATGGCACTGGCCTGCAGGGAGATGCAGAATGGCACAGCAGAAATAAAGGCTTATGAAAACTTTGGATTTCGTTGCAGGGTCCCGTGTTATATGAAGCTTTCCGTGCTGCTGGAGCAGAATCTGCGGAAAGGAAGCCGTGGGCTTACAGCGCTTCTGAAGGCAGAAGTGCAGGAGGCGCTGGAACAGCGGAAAGAGCAGGCGGTCTGTACAGGTGAGGAGGCGGCGACAAAGCTTTTGGTACCCATGATTCTGATGTTGATTGTGGTAATGGTTTTGATACTTGTTCCTGCGGGAATGTCAATGATGATGTGAAAGAAAGGAAAATGATATGAAAAGTTTGTGGAAACGGTTTTGGAAGGAAGAGGATGGGATTGGCGTAGTTGAAATGATATTGATTCTGGTGGTATTGATCGGGCTTGTAATCATTTTTAAGAGTCAGCTGACATCTCTTGTAAACACGATTTTTGATAAAATCACAACCCAGAGCGGTACGATTTAGGATAAAGGGGGGCGGTGGTATGTGGAAAAAGGGAGAGATTACGGTATTTGTGAGCCTGCTGATGGCCGTTCTATTGTTTTTTCTTCAGGCCTGCCTTAAATCGGCACACAGTGCTTTTCTGCGCAGCCAGACCCAGGAGGCGCTGGAGCTGGCAGAGTACTCCGTGCTTTCCGAATATCACCGGGAGCTGCTGTCGCGTTATGGTCTGCTTTATATAGATCTGGGATATGGACAGGCACAGGAGGATACACAATACTTAAAGCAGCGGATACGCTGGTTTTTAAGTGAAAATCTGCCAAAGGGCCGTATAAATGCATTGGAAGCCGGAGATTTTGCCCGTGCTTCGGATCAAAAAGGCGCCGCGTTCTATGAACAGGCAGTGGCCTATGAAAAACACAGGACGGGTGCAGCTATGCTGGAACGGCTTAAGAACTGTGAAAAGCTTGGATATGAGGCGGAGGAGCAGTGCAGAGATTATGAAGGGGTAAGGCGGCAGGAACAAGAGAATCTGCAGGAACAGCAGAGAAGAAGCACAGAGGCCGGGGAAGTATCTGTACCAGATCCGGTATCGTCCGGAGAGAATCTGGACGGCGGTCTTCTTCCGCTGGTTTTGGAACATCCGGAAAAAGTCTCCGGCAAAAAGGCGGTTCTTTCGGAAACGCCCTCCATGCGGACCTGTCTCCAGGGAGTGGGGGCCAGAGGAATCCACAGAGGAACCGCCGGAAATGATTTGTTTTTTCATGGGTATCTTATGGAAAATTTCTCTTATGCGGCGGCATTTATGGCAGAGGATCGGGATCCGGAGCCCTGGCTGGACTATCAGGTGGAGTACCTGATTGCCGGGGAGGATTCGGATATTGCCAATCTGGAAAAGGTATGTAAACGGATTCTCCTGCTTCGGGAGGGGATGAACTATGCTTATATCCAGACGGATTCCGGGAAAAAAGCAGAATGCGAGGCACTGGCGGTTCTGATGGTGGGGATCACCCTGATACCTGAACTTGTTGAGGCTGTGAAGCAGATGCTTCTGCTGGCCTGGGCCCATGCGGAGAGTGTGATGGATGTGCGTATGCTTTTAAGCGGAAAAAAGAGTGCATTTTCCAAAAGCACAGGGGTCTGGCGGACCTCTCTGGAAGGGGCTCTGAACTTGAAGAATTCGATTTCCGGATTTTCCCGGCAGGAGGATGCAGGCGGATTGTCTTATGAGGATTATCTGGGAATGCTCCTTGCATCAGTTGGACGTGAGAAGAAGACCATGAGAAGCCTGGATGTGATAGAGGGTGTGATCCGGGGGGCTTCAGGCAGTAACGGTTTTTATGTAGATCAGTGTGTAGACAGCTTCCGGGTACGGATGGTAATTGAAAACGGAAGAGAACTGACAGCAGAGCGCAGTTTTGCTTATGAATGGTAATGAAAATAAAAATAGAAAGAAAAGAGGTGTACTGTGATGTTCTTCCGCAAAAAGGAGTTTCTGAAAAAAATTATAGCTCTCCAGGCAGTTCAGAAGGATTTCTCCTATTTTCAAAGCAATTCTCATTGTAAAAATCATATACTCCATGACGGAAGAATGTCACCGTGCACCTCTGTGAAAAAGCAGGGGAGTCTTACAGTGGAAGCAGCGCTTGTATTCCCCTTTTTCCTGTTTGTGCTGACAGCTCTTTTATATCTTCTGCTGCTGCAGCAGCTTCAGACAGAGGTGGGGCGGGCTTTGACGGACACAGGCCGGGAATTATCCTGGAAGGCCTATGCTTCGCAGGGCTCGGCATCTTTGACGGCCCAAGCAGACGGAAAGAAGAAGGTCAGGGAATACTTAAAGGGAAGACAGACGGAAGGGATTCTAAAGGACGGAGCAGAAGGAATTACCGTTTTGGGAATCGGCACAGCCCTGGGAGACTCCATGATAACCCTGCGGGCAGATTATCAGGTACTGCTGCCTTTGGGACTTTCCTGGTTTCATCCCATAAAGATTACGCAGACAAAAACTGTCCGGGGATGGACGGGTTTTAGCAGCCGGAGGCGTTATGAAGGTGAGAAAGGAGAGGAGGTGGTATATGTGACCAATTACGGAACCGTATATCACCGGAGTCTGGACTGCAGACATTTGAAGCTGTCGATCCGGCAGGTAAGCGTTTCGGATGCAGAGCATCTGCGGAATGAAAACGGCGGAAAGTATTATCCCTGTGAGCGGTGCTGGAAAAGCGGAAGCGGAGCTGTTTATATTACAATGGACGGGAACCGGTGTCATGAAAGTCTGAACTGTTCCAGCCTGATCAGGAGCATCCGCACAGTGCGCATTTCTGAAACGGGAGGGATGCCGCCCTGTTCCATATGTGGAGGATAGAAGATGGAAGAAAAAGCAGTAAAAATCAGTGTACTTATATTGTTGTTTTTGAATGGGATGCTGGATTGGAAAAAAGGAGAGATAAGTCTAATAAGTCTGTACAGCTTTGGCGTACTTGGGGCGATCTGGAATTTGAAATTTGGTTTTCAGGATCTAGGAGAATTGTGTGGCGGCATCGGACTTGGAATCGGGCTTCTGGCAGTGGCATTTTTCAGCAGGGAGGCGATTGGCTTTGGGGACGGACTGCTGTTTTGTGTCACAGGGATTTATCTGGGATTTTGGGGAAATCTGCGTCTGCTGCTGACAGGAACGCTGTGCTGTGCTTTGATTCAGGCAGTGGGACTGCTGTTTCGGAGGGTGCGGATGAAAGACCGGGTTCCGCTGGTGCCTTTTCTTCTTCTGGCTTTTGTGGGAGGAGGTTTTCTGTGAAAAAACGAATGCAAAAAGGAAGCCTTACGGTGGAGGCCTCAGTATTAATACCTTTTCTCATCTTTGTGGTATTTGTGTTTATCTGCCTGTGTCTCTATCTTCATGACAGAAGTGTGCTGTCTTCCTGTGCGGCAGAGCTGTCCGGCAAGGGGGCGGCGGGGAAGTATCAAAGCGAGAAAGAACTGGAGGCCTGGCTTTTGGGGCAGGCGGCAGGCCTTGCCAGGGGAAAGCTTTTAGCCCTGCGGGAGCTGGAGGTGTCCGTAAAGGTGACAAAACAGAAAGTGGTAGTGGCTTATGAGGGATATACCAGTCTGTTAGGCGGACTTAGGGTTCGGGAGCAGGAGGAAGCCCGCCGCATGAATCCTGCGGCAGAGATTCGGCGGGAACATCAGATGGGAAGAGCCTGGAAAGGGATGGGGAAAATAAGATGAAGACAAGATACAAGCGGGAGCTGGATCGCAATTATTTGATATTGGAGCAGGAAGAGGCAGAGAACAATTATCAGGTTAATATGCTGGTAAATAACCGTATTCCAGGACTTTTAGAGTGCCGCTTAAGCCTGGTGGACAAAAGAGCTGACTTTTATTATGAAATTACTTCCAAACAGAGCCTGCGTCTGCTTCTTGAGCGGAGACGTCTGACAGGACAGGAGCTGGAATTGTTTCTGCAGAAACTGCTGCAGGCAGCAAGAGGCTGTGAGGAATATCTTCTGAATTCGGGTGGTCTTTTGCTGGAGCCGGATTATATTTATCTGGATTCAGACCACTGGGAATTTTTCTTCTGTCTGTTTCCGTTTCATCAAGAGGAAATGAGGAGCAGTCTTTTAGCACTGGCAGAATATCTGCTGGATCGGCTGGACAAGCAGGATTCTCAGGCGGTGGCCCTTGGCTATGAGTTTTACCGGATGGCAGGGACAGAATATGGTTCTCTGGAAGAGATGCTTGAGAAATGGCAGGAGGAGAATAGGAAAAAACCAGAGACAAAGGAAACGGAGCATAAGATGGAGTCTTATAGAGAAATTAGAACGGAAGAGCCTCATAGGAAAGACAAGGCCGGAGAGACAGTATTCCTAAAGAAAGATGCGGTTTTGATGCTGCGCAGTGAAAATCCGTCTTATTCCAGCATGGAGATCACAGGAAACAGCTTTCTGATTGGAAAGAAGAAGGATGCCGTGGACGGTTTTATCAAAGCCAGGGGAATTTCCCGGATTCATGGGAAGATCTCCAGGGAGGAGGACGGCTGTTATCTGACAGATCTCAATTCTACCAATGGAACTTTTTTGAACGGCGGACGTCTGGAAGTGAATGAAAAAGCCCGGATCCGGCCTGGTGATGTGGTAGGATTTGCGGATGTAAAGTATGTGGTAGAGCTGTCAGATGGAATTATGACATCTTAGAGAGCTGTTCAGAGGATATCCGGACGGATTCTGCGGGGAGAAACAGAAAAGACCGCCGATCCCATCCGGGCGGCAGCCTTTCTGTTTTTTGATAAATGGCAGAAACTTAACCTACTACTTCTTTAATTAATTCATAAAGAACTTTCACGTCTTCTACTCTGGTCTTTCCGGTCTCTTTATCAATGATAGAAGAGTATACGTGAGGAATTACCTTTTTCACGCCGGCATTTACTGCGATAGAGAGAATTTCTTTAAAGTTATTCAGATCAATGCCGCCGGTAGGCTCCAGATTGAAGTCATTTTCCGCACAGGCTTTGGCTACGGCCTCATATTCTTCGCGGCATTTTAAGCCGCCCATGGGAAAATATTTCAGAGAATCAGCGCCCAGTTCCTTTGCCATGGCAATTGCGGTGGCGATGGGAACGATGGCGGGCTCCAGATCCTTGGCAAGGGGGCCGGTAGAAATCTTTACATAGCCAGGCTTTTTGCAGGGAGCAACCATAGAGTTCATAAACGGTCCTGCGCCTGTCAAAGCCCTTGTATATCCGCCGGCCGTAAAGGTCTGGTTGATGTGTTTGGGTTTGATAGCGGCGGAGATCTCTGCTACAGCTTTCCACTGTCCCGGATTTCCGGCACCTAATCCCACAGAGATACAGTTGTCCACTTCGCCCTGATACTTCTTCATGTCTTCAATGGCACTGGGCACATCGGGATAGTCCGCAGACAGAAGACCGAGCGCTGCATGTCCTTCTAAAGCCTCATAGAGTTCTTTTGCGTTTTCAATGGAATTGGTCAGGCAGTTTAAGCATACCCGATCTTTATAGAATTTCAAACCTTCCATTTTACTGATGCTCCTTTCCGATTTCACTGATTCGCTTGTAGATGTACTCCAGTTCCTCCAGACTGTTCAGAGGACGGGGATCGATGGCCAGGGAGCCGATGTTGGCCTGGTAATCCCTGGTATAAACGGCGAATTCCCCTTCCTGCAGCTTTGTTATCATTTCCTTGGCGGAATAACCATATACATCTTTGTTAAAGGTAATCTTGGCCCGGTAAATTTCACGGCCGGCTTCATCCTGAACCAGAACTGCGCTGCAGCCTGGAATGGCATTAATCCGTTCAATGAAGGGATTCAGGTGCTCCTTGGTTACGAGAGACTGGTGTTCGCCGTTCAGATATTCCTTCATAGCCTGGAGCAGGCCCATAGTTCCCTCTTTGCCGATCTTCATGGCTCTTCCGATACCTTTGTACTGGAGACGCATGTTGGCGGCAAGCTCCGTGGTGCGGCATGCTACAAAACCGCTGGTGGGGCCTTCGATTGCTTTGGCTCCGCTGTAACATACAAAATCAGCGCCCATGGCCATATAACGGCTCAAATCCTCCTCTGCAGCAGCGTCAATGATGCAGGGTACCTGAAGAGAATTGGCCAGTTTCACAACATCCTGAACATCAACCATGTCCTTCTGGACACAGTGATGGGACTTAACAAAGAGAATTGCCAGTGTGTTGGAGTTCACGGCATGTTCAATATCGCTGAGCTTTGAGCCGTTGGCATATCCGGCTTCCACTACTTTTCCGCCGCCCAGCTGTACCATCGCTGCAATGGGAGCGCCAAAGTCTACATTGTGCCCCTTCAGAAGAATCACTTCCCGCTTGGCAATACGGGGAAGCTCATCAAAGAGATGATGCACCATGGAAAGATTGTTCCCGCAGATCAGAGATGCAGTTGCCAGAGCAATTCCGGCGGAAGCGCTGGAGGTAACACAGGCATCCTCACATCCAACCATTTCACCGATTTTCTTTCCGGCAAACTCGTACAGACTGTCAATCAGAATGTAGTTGCTGGCAGCATCCACCAGGGTTTCCCCTACTCCCTTGGAGATGGTGGAGACACCCAGCTTAGTCATACGTCCGGAGGCATTGATCACTTTCTGAAGTCCATTTTTACCATAAATATTTTCCATTTACTTCTTCACGCTCCATTAAAAGATTCCCAGTAAGGATGTGATAATTGATACAATTACAACAGTTAAAAGAATCTTGGTGTAGTGCGGTCCCTTCTTCTTCAGGTAAGCGTAGATGATGAATACGGCAGACAGGGGGAGAAGACCGGGAACGATCAGGTCCAGAACCTCCTGAATGACGATGGTGCTTCCGCCGGAGAAGCTGAACTGCAGCGGTGTACTTAAAGTAATGTAGCTTGCAGACAGGGCGCCCATCATGGTAAGTCCGATGACATTGGCCGTAAAAATAATATTTTTCATACGTCCGCCGTGAAGCAGGGAGACAATGGACTTTTTACCCAATGTATATCCGTTGTGAATCAGGTAGTAAGAAATTACAATCGTAATCAGCGGATACAGAATCAGCGGCATAATTCCACCCAGTGCAGAACCATTGGAGGCAAAGGGAAGGAAAATAGAGAAGATAATCGGCATAACTGCTGCCCAGATAATGGCGTCGCCCATACCGGCTACAGGTCCCATAAGACCGGTTTTGATACCGGTGATGGCATCATCCGTAATGCTTTCGCCGTTTGCCTTCTGCTCCTCCATGGAGATTACAATACCCTGGATGATAGCGCCCAAAATACCTTCTGTGTTGAAGAATACCAAGTGACGCTTTAAGGCGGCACTCAGCTCCTCGTCTGTGGTGTACAGCTTCTTCAAAATCGGTGTCATAGAGGCACAGAATACAAGGCTTTGAAGTCTCTCATAAGAGTTGGAAAGCTCTGCGCCTGCATAGTAAATCCACATGGATTTTGTGATGTCTTTTTTATCCAGTTTTGTCATTTCCTGATTGGTGGTTGTTTCACTCATTGTATTTACGCCTCCTCTTCTTTCAGTTTGAATAAGTTAAGCAGCAACGCGATGCAGGTTGCAAAGATAGCTACAGCCATGGTGTCCAGGCCGAGGTAAATCACTGCAAAGAAGCCTGCAATAAAGAAAGGAATGAGGTTCTTCTTGCCAATTACAGTCAGGGTAATTGCGAAGCCCAGTGCCGGAAGGATACCGCCCATAATCTCGAAGGAATGGGACAGCCATGCCGGTAAAATTTCGATCAGGTTCTGAGCTACGGAAACACCAAAGTAATCGATGATAAATACGATTGGGAAACGAATGATAAAACCAGCGGCAGCCGGATAAAGGAAAGCAGCTCTCATAATTCCCTTTGTATCTGCCTTTTCTGCATAGCGGTCAGCCATATGAACCCAAATTGCATTGGTAGTTCTTCTTAACTGATCAACGAACACACCCAGTACGCCGAAAGGAATTGCCAGTGCAATTGCTGTCTGCGGATTCATTCCGGCGGCAACGCCCAGGGGGATAGCAATACATCCTGCCAGAGCCGGATCGCTCGGTACATTTCCGCCGGGGGTGGAGGTTACACCCATGTATACCAGCTGAAGACCGGCGCCGATCATCATAGCATTTTTCATATCTCCAGTAATTAAGCCAACGAACACTGCGATTGTAACGGGCTGCAATAATGCAGAGGAAAAGGTATAACCAAAGCGAAGTCTGCAAAACCAGTAATAACAACCCATAAAAATTGCTACGCCTAAAACACTCATATTTACTCTCCTTTTTGTTTGGTATTTTTGTTATTAACGATACCGTTTCAAAATCTCGTCAAATTTCATCGGAACATCCTCAGGAATGGTCTGGAAAATAATGTTAACTCCCTTGCCCTGTAAGTACTCCAGAACTTCCACATCCGGATCGTCCAAAGTAATATTTTGGAATACGACCTTTCGGTTGGGTGCGCCCCCAAGGCCGCCAACCTGAATCTGGTCAACGGTAATGCCGCCGTCATAAACCTGCTTCATGGACTTCAGATCCGGAAGAAGGAGCAGAACCTTACCGCTTTCAAACTGATTGTCAGCCCAGTGCTGGATCGTATCGGTGATTCCGTAGCACTCCACCTTTACACCGGCTGGAGCGGAAAGCAGATAAATTTCACGCATAAATTCATCAGCAGCCAGCTCGTCACTTACCACTACAATTTTGTTTGCCTGGGACTGGTTTACCCATTTGGTCATTACCTGCCCGTGGATCAAACGACTGTCGATTCTACATAATACAATTTCTGCCATAGTTATTTCTCCTAACTTCATTGTGTAATATCAGTTACTTATTCATTGCTTTCATAACTTCTTCAACGACATCTTTTACAGCTTCCTGACCGGATGCAAGAACGGTTTCCATATTCAGAGCGCCTGTAAAGGTGATTTGAGAACAAGCCTCCAAGAGCATGGGAGCATTTAAGCCGGAATATACCTTTATATTGAAATCTCTTCCAAGCTTAGCGCCTACGTTTGTAGTAGTGCCTCCAAAGACATCTGTCAAAATCAGGGAACCCTCAGGCAGTTTTTCTACTTCAGCTTTTACTTTTCCCAGATACTCTGGCAGTGTCATTTCAGGCAGCAATGGAACTTCATTTACAAAATCTACAGAACCGAGAATCATGCGGACGCCCGTTACCAGAGACATTCCCCAGCCGCCATGGGTCAATAATAAAATCTGCGGTTTCGTTTCCATGCTTCTTCTCCTTTTGAAATTTTTTGATGTTCACAATCACGAAATGGCCATTTCATTCCTGCAAGTAAATTGTAGCACGCTACAATTGAAAATTCAATACTGTAGTATAAGTTTGTGAAAAATGTACATAATTGTAGTTTGCTGCATTTTTGAACGAGCAGGAAACTTTTGATCAATTTTCGTTTTTGTGGTATGCTGAATAAAACGCAGAAACATATTGTTATAGGAGTAGAATAAAAGAATGAAAGAACAGCAGAAAGGCCTGTTTTCCTTGATGTCACGGATGGAAGGGATGTCAAATCAGTTTACAAAGACGGATTGGAAAGTGGCTCAATATATTAAGAATCATACAGAGGATTTTATCTCTGGCAGCGCTCAGAATCTGGCCGCGCAGATAGGGGTGTCTGATGCCAGTATTATAAGATTTGCACAAAAAGTGGGATTTTCTGGATTGAATGAATTTAAGTTCATGCTGCAGAATGAACTGAAAAAAGACCAGACAATTATCAACCAGAATTCCTACACATCTCTGCTTCAGGAATATAATCTGCTGGCAGAGACGCTTTTTAAAGGTACGAATCTGGAATATGTGGATCTTTTGCGGCGGCGGATGCTGAAGGCGAAGCGGATTTATATTGCGGGAATGGATTTGAACAAAAATATTGCAGAAGTCATTGGACACAAATTTACCCTGCTGGGGTTGGATGTACGGGTGATTTCTAACTATGATACCCTGAAGCTGTTCGCAAACCTTGCTAAAAAGGAGGATTTGTTTATTTTCCTCACACTGTCCGGCGGTCATCAGATCCTGGCGGATGCCATTGGCAGGATTGTGGAAAATGACAGCTTTATTGTGTTGATTTCTAATTATGAGAGTTCTCTGTGCTCGGCATATGCGGATTTGACTTTTTTGATTCCCAAGACCAATATGCTGACCAATCATGATACGATTACAAGGGAGATTTTAATTTTTATGCTGTTTGATATTATTTTCCTCAATTTTCTGAAAGAGGACAAGCACTCCCAAGAAGTGTTTCAGAGGACGGCGCCCTTTTCAAAATTCCGCCAGCAGGACAATGAATAAAGAAGTGGAGAGAACGGTATGATATTTGAAAGCCATGCCCATTATGATGATTCTGCATTTGATTTGGATCGGGAAGAGGTTTTAAAGCAGTGTAAGGAAGAGGGGATAGAAACCATTGTGAATGTAAGCGCCAGTCTGGATTCGGTGAAGCGTACACTGGCGCTTACAGAAAAGTATGAATTTATTTATGGAGCTGTGGGAATTCATCCGGATGAAGTGGGGGAACTGGATGAGGCATCTTTTGAATGGCTGCGTAAGCAGTGCAGTCAACCCAAAGTAGTGGCAGTGGGTGAAATTGGTCTGGATTATTACTGGGATAAAGAAAAGCATGAGCTGCAGAAATACTGGTTTCGCCGCCAGATGGCTTTGGCCGGGGAGCTGGGGCTTCCTGTGATTGTACACAGCAGGGAAGCGGCAATGGATACACTGGCAGAGGTGAAGAAAGCCCATACATCAGAACTCCGGGGCGTAATTCACTGCTTTTCTTATTCACCGGAGCTGGCAGAAGAATATGTGGATATGGGATATTATATCGGAATCGGCGGAGTAGTCACCTTCAAAAATGCCAGGAAGCTGAAAGAGGTTGTGAAAATGCTGCCTCTTGAGCGGATTCTTCTGGAGACAGACTGCCCCTACCTGGCGCCGGAGCCCAACCGGGGAAAACGCAACTCTTCTTTGAACCTTCCCTATACAGCCAGGGCAGTCGCAGAGCTGAAGGAGATAGAAGTGGAAGAAGTGATTAGGGTTACAGAGGCAAATGCCCGTGCTTTATATTTTGCAGGAAAAGGAGAGAGCCCTTTATGAGCAGACCTGTTCCCAATCTGGGCAATCCCCAGAGTACCATTGCAGTTTTAAAAAAATATCAATTTGTTTTTCAGAAAAAGTTTGGACAAAATTTTCTGATTGATCCCCATGTTCTTGACAAGATTATCCGGGCTTCGGAAATTACAGAGGAAGATTTTGTCATTGAAATAGGACCTGGGATCGGAACGATGACTCAATTTCTGGCGGCAAAGGCCCATAAGGTAACGGCTGTTGAGATTGATAAAGAGCTGATTCCGGTTCTGGAGGATACCCTGCATGGTTATGACAATGTAACTGTTTTGAATGAAGATGTGCTCAAAGTAGACATTCGAAGTCTGGTGGAGGAACAAAATGAAGGAAGGCCGGTGAAAGTGGTGGCAAATCTTCCGTATTATATTACGACACCGATTATCATGGGGCTTTTTGAGAGCAGGGTGCCCTTAGAAAGCGCTACAGTTATGGTTCAGAAGGAGGTGGCAGACCGTATGCGTTCCGGACCGGGCTCTAAAGACTATGGTGCATTGTCCCTGGCGGTACAATATTATGCCCGGCCGGAGCTGATTGCCAATGTGCCTCCAAACTGCTTTATGCCGCGGCCGCGGGTGGGATCAGCGGTGGTACGGCTGACCCGTCATGAAAAGCCGCCGGTACAGGCAGTGGATGAAGGATTTTTATTCCAGGTGATCCGGGCATCCTTCAATCAACGCAGGAAGACTCTGGCAAATGGTTTGAGTCATGCGCCGGAGATTAACATACCCAAGGAAATCATAGAAGACACGCTGGAAGAAATGGGGCTTTTCCGGAATGTCCGGGGAGAAACACTGACCTTGGAACAGTTTGCCCGCCTGGGGAATCTGCTCTGGAAAAAGAGGGAAGTTTTGCCGGAATTGACATGAGAGAGACAAGTCAGGCATAGAATGTTTCAGAGAAAAGCAGCAAAAGCCTGTGGAGCCTATAGTTAAATGGGTGGATGGGAGCTGGAACAGGAGGTATTTCGTTGTCTGATTACAAACGGCTTGTTTCCTATATTTATGAGTACGTGGATGGAGAAAAGAGAGAGAGCATTGGGTTTGTCAAGGTGAATGCCAGGGATGGAGTGTGTAAAATCCGAATCCATATGCGGGGATTTTATACCAAAGGCCAGGAACCTTATCGGGTTTATGTGTTTCTTCAAAAGCGGGAACGGCTTTCGGGGCTGCTCCTTGGAGAACTGGAAAGCAGAAACGGCGCTCTGGAGTGGAGCGGGATTACAGAGTCGGAAAATCTGATGAACGGCGGTTTTGGGCTGGGGGACAGCCAGGGAATTTACGTAGAAGGGGAAGATCATGTCTATGCGGCCCGCTGGGATGATTTTCCGGTAGATGTAGAAAGCTTTACGCCTATCAGGAGGTCGGTCAGGCAGACTGTGGATGAGAGCTCTGGGAGAGATGCTTCAGAAGAAGAGGAAAGACCGGAAGCTGTCCAGGCTGCAGAGATAGCACTGGAAGCGGCAGCACAGGAAATACAGCAGCCAGAAGAGATGCTGGAAACAGGTGAGGAAACAGAAGAAGAGAGATGCAAAAAGCATGACTCCAGAGGGGAACAGTGGAAGTATTTGGAGAACCGTTTTCCGGTTATGCGGTACGTAGACGGAGGCGGAGCGGTCATTTCCAGCATCCGTCTGGATTCCAAAAGTCTTACAAGAGTGCCGAGAGACAAATGGGAGCTTGGCAATAACAGCTTTCTTCTTCATGGACTTTATCAATACCGGCATCTGCTGATTCTGCGGAGGCAGGTGGAAGACGAAGTTTCTTATTACATAGGGATTCCCGGTGTCTATAATGATCGGGAGCAGGTTATGGCGTCTATGTTTGGCTTTCAGGAATTCCGGATGTTGAAGGAGCCGGGAGCAAGACAGGGCAGCTTCGGCTACTGGTGCCGGACTCTGAAATAAGGGCAGAGGATACAAAAGAGGTGGAGAGACGTGTATGACAACGGATGAAAAATATATGAAAGAAGCGCTTCGGCAGGCACAAAAAGCGGAGGCGCTGATGGAGGTTCCTATCGGCTGTGTGATTGTGCAGGAAGGGAAAATTATTGCACGGGGTTACAACCGCCGGAATACAGATAAGAATACTCTGGCCCATGCAGAGCTGAATGCAATCCGAAGGGCCAGCAGAAAAACAGGGGACTGGAGGCTGGAGGACTGTACGATGTACATTACATTGGAGCCCTGCCAGATGTGTGCCGGGGCAATTGTGCAGGCCCGGATTGGGCGGGTGGTGATCGGCGCTATGAATCCTAAAGCAGGGTGTGCCGGATCGATTCTGAACCTTCTGGAGCATCCTCAGTTCAATCATCAGGTGGTGGTAGAACGGGAAGTTTTGGAGGAGGAATGCAGTCAAATGCTGAGCCTGTTTTTCCGGCGCCTGCGGGAAACAAAGAAAAAAGAAAAAACCTGTTGACAAACAAATAAAGGTCTAGTATAATAACTTCTGCGTCACAGGTGGCGTAGAAAAGAATATCGTTTGAAAAATGGAACTTCAGGAGAAATACTCAAGAGGCTGAAGAGGCGCCCCTGCTAAGGGTGTAGGTCGTGAATAACGGCGCGAGGGTTCAAATCCCTCTTTC
>CATJHO010000123.1 GCA_949740535.1 uncultured Lachnospiraceae bacterium | reverse complement strand
GAGGACACAATTTCCTGAAGCATAAAAAAGCTGCTGCAAAATACCGGACTTTCACAATTTATCGCCGCAATACAGCGGCGGTTTGTACCCTATATTGTGAAAACCCATATTTTGCAGCAGCTCCCGAATACTTCTCAAACTATCTACAGCAGTTCTTCTCTCCGGGCAAGAACCGCCTCCACCGCCACGCAGGCCGGACAGTCGCAGTATTTCCCGCCAGCTGCTTTGACAGCTCTCCCATGAGCCGCCACTTCTCCAGCCTTGTCTCCAAAAACTCCCGTACCTGCCTCAGATTCAGCGAACGCAATAAGCCGATCAATAGGCATCAGGTCCTCCTCAAGCTCTGCAATCAGATCTTTGGCTTTCTCTGCCTCCTTATCAGTTCCCACCGCGTCCAGCCATGCCTGTGCCGCTTCCCTCGCTTCTGCACAGCAGCTGTGGGCATTTATCAGCTCTCTTGCTTTTTCCATTACATACTCTTTCCCACTCTGGCTCATTGTTTCTCATCCTTCCTCTCTATCACATTTAAACACCTGCTTTTACTCCGCCCGGCTTTACCTGCCGGAACCGGCCGGATCAGACAGAGACTGCTCCTCCCGGATATGCACATCCACCTGGTGAAAGGGAATCTCTATCCCTTCTGCGTCAAAGGCCAGCTTTACTGCCTCGGTCATATCCCATTTCACACTCCAGTAGTCCTCCGGCTTCACCCAGAAACGCGCCTTTAGAATCACCGCACTGTCTGCAAGCTCGGAAACCACTGTCAGGCGTTCTTCCTCCCGCAGAATCCGCTCCTCCTGTTCTAACAGGCTCTGACACACTTCCTTGGCCCTCTTCAGATCTGCCGTATAGGAAATGCCCACGTCAATATCCAGCCTCCGCTTCTCTACAGCCGTCACATTGATAAGGCTGTTATCCGCAAGGGTCCCGTTGGGAATCATAATCCTCCGGTTGTCCGGCGTCAAAAGATAGGTGTAAATCATCCGAATCTCTGAAACCGTACCCTCCAGATCACCCTGGATGATAAAATCTCCCACCTTAAAGGGCTTTTCCATCAGAATCAGCACCCCGCCTGCGAAATTGGCAAGACTGCCCTGAACCGCCAGGCCGATGGCCAGACCGGCAGAGCCTGCCAGCGCCACTACAGAGGTGGTATCCATACCAAAGCCTGAGGCAGTCAGCATCACCAGCACAAAGTACAGAAAGGCTTTCAGAATGGAATCCACAAACTGGATCAGGCCCACATCTGCCCCGGCCCGCTGCATGGAACGGCGCAAAAGACGGCGCACCAGCTTGATCAGGCGGGTTCCCACAAAGAATACAAGCAGCGCCATGACCACCCGCAGACCGAAAGCAACGACTCCCGGCAGATATTCGTCAATATATTGTTGAAACCGATCAATCTCCTCTGTGATCGCTTCGAGCTCTTCTACCGTATCTGTATTCTCCATTTTGTCCTTCCTTACTTGATTCTATGACACTATGCCCTGATTCAGCACTTTTACTGCTTTATCCTTTGGCCGGCTTGCTCTTTGCAGTCCCTGCTTTTTCTGTTCTCTTCTTTTGAACCGGTGCTGTCTCTTCCTGCATTTCTCTGTCTGTGCTTTTACCTTCTTTTTTCTCTTTGGCAGAAGCCTTTCCTTCTTTTGCCCTGGTCCCCCGCTTCTTCACCGCCGTCTTCTCCGGCATGCAGGCGAATACGGCAATGCCCATGGGCGGAACGGTAATCTCTATAGAGTCCTCCCGGCCGTCACACTCGGACTTTTTGGAAAGCCGGGCCCGCTTGTTGAGAACATTGCTTCCTCCATATACCTCACTGTCGCTGTTGAAGATCTCCTTATACCGTCCCTCAAAGGGTACGCCGATCTTGTGCTTCTCATACACCAGGGGCGAGAAATTGCAGACCACCAGCAGAGTCTCCCCTGCTTTTTTCGCCTTGCGGAGGAAAACAAGCAGATTTTCATTGGCAGAGATATTGTTGATCCAGTCAAAACCCTCCGGCTCATGATCCTGCTCATAGAGAGCCGGGTGGGCCTTGCAGAACTGATTCAAAGCCTTCACATAATCCCGCATATTGCTGTGATCCTGATACTGGAGCAGTTCCCAGTCAAGGCCCACATTTTCATTCCACTCCTCAAAGGGAGCAAATTCCTGTCCCATAAAGAGCAGCTTTTTCCCCGGATGCATCATCATACAGCCATAGGCGGCGCGCAGATTGTTCAGCTGGGAATCCCGGTCTCCCGGCATCTTCCCTGCCAGGGAAGCTTTGCCGTGTACCACCTCGTCATGGGAAAGGCTTAAAATAAAGTTCTCGCTGTATGCGTAAATCATGCTGAAGGTCAGCTCTCCGTGGTGGTAGGCCCGGAACACGGGATCGTAGTGCATATAGCCTATAAAATCATTCATCCAGCCCATATTCCACTTGAAATCAAAGCCCAGACCCTCTTCATCCAGCGGGCCTGTCACCTTGGGCCAGGCGGTGGATTCCTCGGCAATCAGAAGCGCCCCGTTTCCCTGCTTTTTATAAATCGAATTCAGATGCTTTAAGAACTCCACTGCTTCCAAATTCTCTTTTCCGCCATAGATATTCGCTACCCATTCCCCGTCATTTTTCCCGTAATCCAGATACAGCATAGAAGCCACGGCATCCATGCGGATACCGTCTGCGTGGTAAACCTTGGCCCAGAAAAGCGCGTTGGCAATCAGGAAATTCTTTACCTGCGGTCTTCCGTAGTTGTAGATGAGCGTTCCCCAGTGGGGATGAGAGCCCTGTCTGGGATCCAGATGCTCATACAGGCAGGTTCCGTCAAAGGCTGCCAGTCCAAAGGTATCTCTTGGAAAATGAGCGGGAACCCAGTCCAGAAGCACACCAATCCCCTGCTCGTGCATATAATTCATAAAGTACATAAAGTCTTCCGGTGTTCCGTACCTGGCCGTGGGCGCATAGTAACCGGTCACCTGATATCCCCAGGAAGCGTCCAGGGGGTGTTCCATCACCGGCATCAGCTCCAAATGGGTATATCCCATGTCTTTCACATAGGCCGCCAGTTCCGGCGCGATTTCCCGGTAATTATAGAATTCCCGGCCGGACTCCTCATCCGGCTTCTTCCAGGAGCCCAGATGCATTTCATAGATCAGCATGGGAGACTTCTTATAGTCCGTCTTCTTACGCTGCTCCATCCACGCAGAATCCGTCCACGAAAAACCGCTCAAATCCGTCACAACAGAGGCTGTATTGGGACGCAGTTCTGCCGCATTCGCATAAGGATCCGCCTTCAGCATGGGCAGTCCGCTTCTGGTTTTAACCTCATACTTATAATTCTCTCCCGTCTTTAATCCGGGAATAAAAAGCTCAAATATACCTGCTTCCTTTATTCTGCGCATGGGATGGCGCCGGCCGTCCCAGAGATTGAAATCTCCCACTACGCTTACCCGTCCCGCGTTGGGAGCCCAGACAGCAAAGTAAACACCCTCCACCCCCTGGATGGTCATGGGATGCGCACCCAGTTTCTCATAAATGTTATAGTGGATCCCTGCCTCGAACTTGTCCACATCTGCCTTCGCAAATACCCTGGGCAGGAACGCATAGGGATCTGCCATCTCTTCCTTCGTCCCATTGTCATATTCCACCTGGAACTGATAATCCGGAATGCTTCTTCCCGGAACCAGCACTGCATAGAAACCGGCTTCATCCGCCTGTTCCATCTCAAAGCACTTGCCGCTGTTCTTCAGCTTTACTGACGCCCTAACGGCTGTGGGCAGAAAAGCCTGAATCAGAATCCCTCCACTTACCTTATGAGGTCCGAGAATCTCCTGGGGTTCATCCTCCTCAGAATAAACCAGCGCCTCAATTCTCGGCCAGTTCATCAAGTCATACAATTTACTATCCATGCTTTTCCGCTCCTTTCTATTCCAGTTCCGCACCCCTATTCTCATACCCGTGTAGGAGATGCATTTCCGGCCGTTTATTACCTGTCCGTAAATCCACAATAGCAGGTGCTGTTTCTTAGATAAGCCCGTACCGTTTAAGCCCCAGGTAGATTCCGTCCTCCCACATGCCTTCGGTCTTATACTGCGCCATCTGCATGAGACTGCTCTCGGAATTCCCCATAGCTGTTCCGTACTGTACATATTGTAACATTTCCAGGTCATTTGGTCCATCCCCAAATGCATATGTATGAGATCTTTGGATCTTCAGACCGGACAGCAGAGCCTCTATCCCGTCCGCCTTGTTGATTCCGGCCGGCATCATTTCCACAAAGGGATAACGTTCATACTGAACCACCGTGAAATCCTTCTGAAGCCTGGGAACCAGGGCCTGAAAGGCTTCCATATTGTTTAAATGGGCAGAAATCTTATTGGTCTCATCTTTGTCCGGCTCCATTTCCTTCACCAGATGGGGAGACTCCCGGTGGAACCGGCCCAGGATTTCATAATAATCCCCGGCAGTCCCGTCCCAACGGTAGCTTAAGTAATCCGGCCCCTCCAGAACCACCACGCAGTCAGCGGCCTCCATACACTCTACTGTCCGCTCCTGCAGGCTGTGCTCCACGGTAATATTCCGCAGAACCTTCCCCTCATACTCAATGTAGGATCCGGCTCCTCCGATAAACCCCGGAAATCCCATATCCAGGATTTCCGGCAGAAGACTGCATTTGGGCCTTCCCGTACACAGAATAGGAATATGCCCGTTTTCCTTCAGGCGCTTCATAGCTTCCCTGGTACTGTCCGGGGTTCCCTTTCCCGCCTCAAAAATTGTTCCGTCAATGTCAAAAAACACAACGCTTCTGTCCTTTTTCATAATTTCAAAAACTCCTCTTCTGAAATGATCGCAACGCCCAGTTCCTTCGCCTTTTTATTCTTGGACGAACCTGAGGCGGTATCGTTGTTGATGAGATAATCTGTTTTTCCCGTTACGCTGCCTGTAACCTTTCCTCCCCTTGATTCAATCAGCTCTTTCAGCGCGCTGCGGTTGGAAAAATGTGCCAGGCTTCCGGTGATTACAAAGACCTTCCCTGTCAGATCCTGCTCCTGCCCTTCCACCTGCTCCTGCTCAAGCGACAGCTCAGAAAGCAGATGATAGAAACACTCTTTTTTCTCCTCATCCCGAAAATGCTTCACAAAGTTCCCTGCAAGCACCTCTCCCACCCGGTCAATGGATGCCAGCTCCTCCACATCTGCCGCCAGCATAGCTTCCACCTGATTCTGAAAATTCCGGCAGATCAGCTTCGCCCCTGCAAGACCGATACCCGGAATCCCCAGACTGTAGATCACTCTGGCAAGGGTGGTTTTGCGTGCCTTTTCCACATTTTCGATCAGGTTTTCATAGGACTTTTCCCCGAAGCCATCCAATTCCACCAGCTCCTCCCGATGGCGTTCCAGGCGGAAAAGATCCGCCGGCTCGTGGATAAACCCCTTTCCGATGAACTTCTCCAGCGTAGCCTCAGAAAGTCCCTCAATATTCAGAGCATCCCGGCTTACCAGCAGGGTAAAGGATTTGATCTTCTTGGCCTGGCATTCCGGATTTGTACAGTACAGGGATTCTGCATCGTTTACCTTGCGGATCTCTGTGGCCCCTCCACAGACAGGACAGACCTCTGGAATCTCCACGCTGCTGCTTCTCGTCAGATTCTCTGCTATCTGCGGAATAATCATATTGGCCTTGTAGACCTCGATGGTATCGCCGATTCCAAGCTCTAACCCCCTAAGAATGCTGATATTGTGGACGCTGGCCCGGCTCACGGTGGTTCCCTCCAGCTCCACCGGCTCAAAAATGGCCACCGGATTGATGAGTCCGGTCCGGGAAGGGCTCCACTCAATTTCCCGCAGACGGGTCTTTTGAATCTCATCAGCCCATTTAAAGGCCATAGAATCCCTGGGAAATTTCGCTGTCCGTCCCAGAGACCTTCCATAAGAAATATCATCATAGATCACGACCAGACCGTCTGAGGGGAAGTCATTTTCTTCAATCTGCTGTGCAAACCATCGGATAGTCTCACTGAGATTCTCTGCTGTAACTACCCGGTACTCCACCACCTCAAATCCCTGGCTCTTAAGCCACAGGAATTCCTTTTCATGAGAATTCTCAAAATCTACGCCCTCTGCAGACACCAGGGAAAAGGCAAAGAAATTCACCTGACGCTTTGCTGTGATCTCATTGTTCAGCTGGCGGACAGAACCGCTGCAGAGATTCCTGGGATTCTTGTATTTACTTTCTGCCCCCTCAATCTCTGCATTGATCCGCTCAAACTCCCGGTAACCGATCACGGCCTCTCCCCGCAGCACCAGCTCCCCCTGATAGGGTATCCGCAGCGGAATGTTCCGAAACACTCTGGCATTGCTGGTAATCACTTCCCCCACTTCGCCGTTGCCTCTGGTAACCGCCTTAAAAAGCGCTCCCTCCCGATAGGTCAGCACAATGGTCAGTCCGTCCAGCTTCCAGGACAAAAGGCTGCGGTGATCTCCCACCCACTCTTTCAGCTCCTCTGCCTCCTTCGTTTTGTCCAGAGAAAGCATGGGGCTCTCGTGACGCTCTTTAGGCAGTTCGCTTAAGACTTCATAGCCCACCCGGACCGTCGGGCTTCCCGACAGGATGGTTCCCGTCTCTTTCTCCAGCTTTAGCAGTTCATCATAAAGCCGGTCATACTCATAATTGCTCATAATTTCCCGCGCCTCCTGATAGTAGGCCCGGCCTGCCCGATCAAGGAGCTCTGTCAGCTCTCTCATTCTCGCCTTCTTTTCTTCCATTGCACCCTGTATTCCCTTTCCTGATCTCTGATACTTCCCTGTCTTTTCGCCCCTGCGGCTGACGATTCATAGGGCCAAAGCATCCGCTGTCCGGTTCTTTTTCTCATGGCGGCTGCTCTATCTGCCTGCCCTCAGCCCGCCGATCCCCGAAGAAGGGCCAGAAGCTCTTCCATTTCTTTCTCCGTCACCTTCCGCCAGGTACCCGGACGCATTCCCTTCAGCTCAATATTCAGAACCCGCACCCGCTTTAAATGCGTTACTTTATACCCCAATGCCTCGCACATCCGGCGGATCTGCCGGTTCAGGCCCTGTGTCAGAATAATGCGGAAGCTGCACTTTCCCAGCTTCTCCACCTGGCAGGGCCGGGTCATGGCGTCCAGAAGGACTTCGCCCTTTTCCTCCTTGCGGATCCGCACGCCTTTTGCCATCCGCTCCAGGAATGCATCTGTCACCGGCTTGTGGACTGTGACCAAGTACTCTTTTTCATGGTAATTGGCAGCCCGCATCATCTTGTTTACCAGTTCCCCCATATTGGTCATAAGGATCAGTCCTTCCGAATCCTTATCCAGCCGTCCAATGGGATAAATGCGGACCGGGTACCCCACATAATCTACTATATTGCGCTTTTCCCGCGGATCGGTGGTGCAGATAATGCCGGGAGGTTTGTACACGGCCAGAAGCACTTCCTCTTCCTGGAATTCAATGACCCGCTTCCCCACCTTAATCTCCTGATCCGGGCGCACCCGCATGCCGGTCTCGGCTCTGCGGCCGTCTACCGTCACGCGGCCTTCTTCAATCATTCTGTCCGCTTCCCGGCGGGAACATACACCGGCTTCGCTTAAGAATTTATTTAAACGGATTTCTTCCATATGAGATGATTCCTTTCTTAATTCCAGTTCCGCAGGCTCTGTCACCGCCCCTTGTAAAGAAGAATTTCCGGCCGTTAATTGCCGTCCGTAAATCCTTCTGGGGCGTTGTCTGAGCCTGCTGTTTTTTATTCCAGTTCCACACCCGTGTAAGAGATGCTGTCTAATGTGAATTTCATTATAGATGATCTGGGACAGGGTTGCAAGGAAATTAAAACCTGAACATCTATAGAAACCAATTTCTTCTCTGTCCTTTTGTATAAAAAAAGACCGCCGATCCGTGAAACCCATCTGCGGTCTTAACTGTTTTATATTCCAAACTCTTTTATTTACTCCTCATATGAAAGTGAAGGCTGATATTCAGCAATATTGGCATGGCAGGCATTCCGGGGCGCCGGTTCCTCTTCATCCGATATAGCTTTTTCCTGAAACAGCCGGTTATTCACAACCAGCTCTTCAAACGTCACCGGCATATACCGATTGAGCATACATCCTGCGTTCAGGGCCCTTGGTTCTTCCTTCATCACTTCATAGGCCCGGTTTCTGGCATTGTGGATATGGCCGTAAATGTGATAATGCCGCCGAAAGTACCCATTCCACTCCACAATCGGGAAATGACACATGCAGATCTGCTTCTGCCCGTCTGAAATGTGCATCATTTTGTCTATAGCCGCAAAACAGCCGCAGGCCTTCTCGCTCTCAAGGATCGTCTTCTCATGATTTCCAATCACCAGATATTTGATTCCCCGCAGCTGCTTTAAATACCATTCTGGCGGTTTTTTACTCTTATAGATCAAATCTCCCGCTATATAAACCTGATCTTCATCTGTTACCCTGCTGTTCCAGTTCGCAATCAGGGTTCTGTCCATTTCTTCTATGGACTTGAAGGGTCTTTTGTCAAACGAAATCACATTGGCGTGGCCAAGGTGCAGATCTGCCGTATAATAGATCATCTTTTCTCACCAGTTAAAAAGCTCATTAAGTTCTTCATCGGTTAAAGCTGTTACGTTTTCAGCCTCTCCAGGCGTTCCTTCATACTTCCCTCTAAGACCATAGACAAATGGCAGAGTTTTTACATATGCCTGCAGCTCTTCATCTGATTCCGGCGACGGACTCACCGCCAGCAGATAGCCATTTTCGCCCTCAGCTAACCGCACAGCATAGCGGCAGTTTACAAATTCCTTGTCTAAATCTAAATATTTCTGCGTAAAGGTTCTGTGATAAATAATCAAAGAAGTCTGTTTCTCCTCCGTCTGCGCATCCTCCTCTATCTTAACATGAGGCGTCAGCGAAAGCCGGATTTCCAGACAATGCTCAAAGGTGTAACTCTTTGTTCCCACACGTGCCTCTGAAAAAGGCCCTTCCTCTGTTCCCAGCTTCGGATCCAGCTCTTTATCAAAATCACTCTCAATGAGCCTCACTCCATATACAAAACACTCGTCAAAGGAATGCGGCACCTGCTCCATAAATCTGTAATTATAGTAATTCGTTGACTCCTTCATACAGATTGATACTCTGCCCAGCCCGGAAATCCATCCTCTTATATGTTTAAATTTGATATACATTTGTTTCCTGCTCCTTTCCATTTTTCACAACTATTGAAACAAACTGTCCTGTCACAGTTTCAAAACACTTTTTCCACTGACCACGTCCGGAGAAATCAGGCCCTCTCCCGTGTAATCTCCGCTTTTTATAAGGGTCGTCCGGCCTCCCTCACACACAATATCCCGGTCCGTCCCCCGAAACACAAAGCTGTCTCCCCGATTTTCCAAACATACTGCTTCCAGACCGTCTGACCAGTGATAGGGTATCACTGCCGCATCCTCTGAAAAGATCCGCCAGTCACAGAGCCCTGTCATCCAGTCTGTTACCAGAAAACTGTCCGTTGAAAACAGAGAAACATGCTGGCTGACGGGAATGGGAATCAGCTCCTCCTCCCTTTCCATAAACCAGGCGCCGCAAAGAGTGTAACTGCCTGCCATCTCTACGTGCAGCCAGCCAGGATGAAGCACTTCCAGTAACTGCTTCTCTTTTTCTTCTCTGCGCTGTTTCCTGAGCGCAAAGCATTCTTCTATTTTAAAAGGAACACTCTTATCTCGAAACACTTCTCTGGTATGCTCTGCTCCATATTCACTTATGTCTGCCAGATCCGCCTCATAGCAGCTGCCGGAATAGGTAAAGAGCTTCAGAGACTTCTTTTCCGGATCTGCTTCTATCTTCATAACGGTAGATGTATGAATCCGGAATCCATTGGAAAACTTTGGGTTATTGTAACATTCGCCAAAGCCCACCGGCCCTTTTGCCAGCAGTTCCAAATGCCAGTTTCTTAACCGAAACATATTTTTCTCCCTTCCCACCTTACCTTATTTACAGGATGCTCCATTTCCAATAAAGCGGTTGTACTGACCAGTCACCCATTCTTTTGTAACAACAACTGCCTTTTCGTTAAAAGGTGAAATAAAACCGCGCTCTACATACGCGTCACAGAGACTTCTGGGTTTCCCGGCATAAGCAAAACAGTCCTCCACAAAGGCTTTGCTGCAGATGCAGTTTGAATCATAGTCATAAAGCTCCGCTGAAAACATAAATGCATATTCCGGCGCGCAGTATCTGCTGTCATATTCCCGGAATCTGCGGGCAGCCTCTTCTCCAAACAAAACTTCTGTCTCTCCGTTATGGATCCAGATGGTTATCTCAACAAAATCCGCCACATCACTCCTTATATGAGCCCATCGCCAGGACCGGTAATACAACTCTTCAAAATCTGGATTTTTATTCCACTGATGTTCGTTTAATAAACAGTCATACAGAGCAATCTTATCCATATAGGGCTCACAGTCCCTGCATTTCCAGTCCTCTTCATCACCTTTACACAATGAGTTTTCCAGACACGCAAAACAGCAGTTCTCATCCCATGTCGTAAAAGATACCGTCATATCCAGAAAAGGATACCGGCCCGCCAGATGAATATAATCCGGCAGTATCTCATGGAGCTCCGGATACTTCTCCAGGCAGATCAAATCTCCGCCGATGGTCCCGTCCGAATACAGCCATGTGGAAAGCCAGTTGTATCCCTGTCGGTAGAAAATATTCTTAAGCACTCCTCTGTCCTCTCTGGGATCCCACCAGCATGCTTCCTTTGAACCTTCTCCAAACAAAGGTTCCTCTCCGGTTATCACCTGCATGGTCTGCTCTGCCGTGACAGGCTTCCCGCGAAACAGGATCAGCGGTCTGCGGGTATTCGCAACATGCTGCGTATTTTGTACTCCGTTCGGAAACTTCACGCCGCAGCTGTCTGCCAGCTTCCACATCTTTTTCATCTCGCGCTTCTGATAGTTTAGAAACTTCCTTGCATAATCCACTCTTCCATTGCCCTCCTTTCCCGCTTCTGCGTTATTCTATACGTTTATTCTAGCAGAATTTGGGAGGGTATCCTTCACCGTAACCGGGCATTTTTTATTTCTGCGCTTTTTCTTTTAATGCCAGAAACTCATCCACCGCCTCCAGAACAGGAAAAGCAAAGGGCACGCAGATCTCCCTGAAATCCTTTTCCGCCTTTCTTTGGGTCATTCCAGGGGAACCTTTCATCTCCTGCCGGTTCCGGATCATATGAATATATGCATGTACAGCGTACATATCGTCATAATATTTCGCTTTAAAATCTTTAAGCTTCTCTTCCCGCCGCACGCGGGGCGTAATCTCATATTTCTGATACACGCTTCTGAATTTCCTGGCAAGCGTAACCAGATTTGGATTTATTTCCGTCATGGTAAACAGGTTGTATTTCCCGTATTTTTCCAGCAGTTTTCTCCAGGTATCCGCCTCCGCTTCTGCCGTCTTATCTTTATTCCGCCGATCCAGTCCTCCAGTCCCCAGGCTTGTCTCAACTTTCACAAATTCAATCATCGCAATCAGCCGCAGCATCCCGAAAAGATTTATCTCATGCCAGATAAAGCAGTTGATATAAAACAGGGAAAGATACTGATTCTGTAGTTCCCGCCAGCCTCTGTCCACATGTTCCCAGAGGGCCTTTGCCTGCTGTTTCTTTTTTTCCCTGTCTCTGCACTCGATAATTTCGGAACAAAGCTGGTCCATGTTCTGTTCATCCGCAGGATCGCCGCCCGTCTGTTCCTCTGGTATTCCCGCGCCGTATTCAATCAGGAAGATCTCATAAAGAGCAATGCTGAACAGCCACTCTACATAAGCTTCTTTTTTCGCCTGCTCCTCCATAGGATCCGGATCCTCTGACTCAAATGTGGTTCCCGGCATCTCAAGATAACGGAGGCACTCTGCTTCCATCACAGACTGCGCTTTCTTAAGGAGAAGATAGGACGGCGCCGGACCTTCCGGAGTGAATCCCTGATAAATCTCTTCCAGATCCGGATAAACATCCTTCATAAAGGCATCCAGATTCTTCTGAGCGTCAAAAAATCCAAGAGTCTCCTGATTGTTTTTCAAAATCCTGCTGTGCAGATAATCCAGAAAGCGGTTATCCTTTCTCAGCTTCACACCTATGGAAACTGCCAGATTTCCGGTCAGAAGACCGGTCAGGAACTTTAACTGGCCTGTATTTCTTTCCGCTTCCGGGTTGATATACTTTGATACAACTGCCTGGACTTTTTCCCTGTTTTCCTTAAGCCTGGCGCTTTTTTCAGGTTTCATATGGTTTTTTCCTCCATGGCTTTTTATTTAGCACGTCTTTGTTTATCACAATTATGTTTTTCTTTTTCTTTACTGCTGTCTGGTCTTTGTCCCGGATTCCATAAGCCTTATTATAATTCTCGTCTCCCGGCAGTCTGGACAGAAACAGGGGACTGTATTCCGGCTTCCGGCTGACAGCTTCCCGCGCCCAGCTGCATCCGGGATCATCATACGCCCCAAAGGCAATACCCCGAAGGCGCCTGTCTTTCCGGGTGCAGTACTGTATAAAACACAGCTTTGTCAGAGCTTCCCGGTATGAAGAAGTTTTTATTTCTCCCAGATACAGATCCAACAGCGCCTCTGTGTCCAGCTCTGTATCCGTCTGCCAGAAAGACAACCCGCTGTCCATAACTGAAAAGACAGCATCGTATATTTCTATCACCTTCGGAATCGGGCTCTCTTCCTCCGGTTTCCGGGACGTGTTTTCTTCCCAGTGCTTCTTATACCGGTTATGTTCTTCCCGGCTGATACTTCCCTCGTAGTATTTCATAACCCAGTGTCTGGGATCGTTTTTGGAAATTTCAGAGGAGCTTCTTGGCAGCCTGGCGCCATATACCAAAAGCTCCTGTTCCTCTTCCTTCCATCTTGTGTCCCCCCGCAAAAGTTCTTCAAAATTGTTCATAGGTCTTTCCCCTCCATAAACCTCCTGGCAGCCGCTGTTTGGGGATTACTTAAAACAAACTGACGAATGACGGCGTCCGCCTCCGGATATTGTGAATAATCGATCCATATATCTGCTTTGTAATCCGCAAAAAGATACATCATCTGCAGCCGTTCATCCGAAACCTCTTTCAAAACAGCCCTTTCTGTATCATCACTCTGTATCGTTACACGAATCGCTTTCTTTTTTTCCTGATTCCATTTTTTTCTCTTCTCTCTTGCATATAACCACAGGAAATAATCCCGGCCATACCTTTCTTCCGCCTCTCTCTTCTCTTTCCATTTAAATTCCCGGCGGTTTTTATATTCTTCCTTTTCCCAGTCTTTGATTCTCTCATAAGCAGTGATATCCAGCATTTCAATCAGCTTTACTGTATACAG
This sequence comes from uncultured Lachnospiraceae bacterium, assembly GCA_949740535.1. Lineage (GTDB taxonomy): Bacteria > Bacillota > Clostridia > Lachnospirales > Lachnospiraceae > Laedolimicola. The sequence continues at coordinate 35,498 of CATJHO010000123.1, read as the reverse complement.
ATATTCGATCCACGTAAGCTCTTCCGGCTTTCTCTGCAGATATCCTTCTGAAAAATAATTCTCCTGCTCTGTCAGTTCCAAATCCACCGGCAGATATCCTTCCTCCCAATAAGCATGAAATTTCTTTAGCAGAAATTGAAACCTGTCCGAATCTGAACTGCTGTCTCTGCCTTCTCTGTTCCATGCAAGCCAGATGATATATTCTGCATATTCTCTGACTTCTTCCGGGCTCAGGTTGTATATACGCAAAGTCTGGCCGGCCTTTTCAAATCTGTATGGATGAGCGCCGGCCAGCCCCTGCCGGCATCGTATTTCATGCCACAAAGCAAATTCCGCTTCTCCAAAACGCTCTGTGTCCGTCTCCAGGATACTGAAACCTGTTTTATTTACCAAATTCTCTTTTTTTGAAAAAACAGTGTCACTTAACAGGCGGCCTGCAAGCTTCACCGGAGCCTCCGCTTTCTCATTTTCCATCCATGCCAGTCTGGCAGCTGCATCGCTGATATTCCCTATCCGGATCCCATATTCCATACATGCCATCTTAAAGCACCAGTGTATAATACCAATCTCCCGCTTCTCCGCCTCTCCCGCTTCCTTCTCATCCCAGTCCTCTCCCCAATAGCAGCAGTCCAGATAGGAATTGTCTAACTGAGTTTTCCAGTTTCTGTCAAATTCTTCTCTGTGATACTGGCTTAAACGGTACACCAGTTCCGCCTTGTAATTCTCGTACATAGTCAAAGGTATGTTTTTTGAATTCAAATCCAGATACAGCTGCTCTGCCGCTGAAAATCCATCCACAAGTACAAAATCGAACATCACCTGTTCCCACAGATATTCAACGCTGCATGAGAGAATCTTTTTCGTATATCCGTTCTCGTAAGCCGCATAGGTTTTCAACAGTTCCACAATGGACCAGGTCGTGTGGTCTGCAATAAAAGGCTCCAGCTCCTCCAGCTCTACCGGCTGCCGCGCTTCCAGCAGTTTCTGAAGAATTCTATCCGCCTCTTTTCGATCCGCAAATTCGACTTTTCCAAGCAGTTTTATATACGTCTCTCTGTTCTTATTCTCTGTCTCCTGATTCAGGATCCAGGCGCACAGATACACCAGTGTCACCATTCTCTGCTGGCCGTCATACAGATAAAAGGTTCCCTCGTCCAGCCATCCCAGCACTGCACCCAATGAAAATTCTTCTTTCCCTCCCCGAAAAAACGATCCGTTTTTTACGCTCTGAAAATCCTCACTGTCAAGCCGCAGCTTTGAGCTTCCAAGCCTGTTTAAGCAGTTATCCAGACAGACTTTTTTCTCACATCCCCTCCAGTGAGACGGACCTATGGAATCCATGGGTTCTTCCAGAACCGTATCAAACAGTTCCCGAAACCACCAGGTTTCATATTCATCCCTTAGAGCTTCGTTAAGACCTTCCAGTTTCGGCCAGAATCTTCCCCGCTTCAAATAGTACGACGCAATTTTGAAAGAATCACCCTCTCCATAATCCCTCTTAAGCTGCGCCTCATCCAGACTGCTCAGACTGTATTTCCTTGATATGTCCCACAGAAGCGCTGATACTCTTTCTTCGCTGCTTCCCAGTGTATATTCTCTCTGTATGGCCGGTATCCGGATCCTTCTTATCTCCTCAGATCTCAAAATTCCGCCAAAGGACTTCTTCGTGCCCTTCATCTTTCATCCGTCTCCCCGCTTGTGCCAAAATTTTTCCCCATTGCCAGCAGCATTTCCGCCTCTCTCACTTTCTGTTCAAAAAAATCCAGCACATCCTTAGAAGGCTGCTTTACACTTTCCTGGTATCCGCCCTCTTTATAATGTTTCAATGCTGCTGTTTCCCCCAGCTTCTTATCTATCTGTTCCTGCAGCTCCTCAAAGAGCTGGCTCTGCATAAATACATTTTCAGATTCCCGGCGCTGAAACTCTTGATACAGGTTTTTCTCAAAAGCCGTCCCGTCCATGGGTTCCCAGTCAATCAGTTGAAAAAAATCAAATCCGGGATCCACCCATGTGTACAACGCTCTGACTGCATGGTAACTATTGACATTTAACTTCAACTGCCCGGATAAAGCCTCAAACACCCGGCAGCAGTTCTCAAGATATGTAAAACGCCTTCTGTATGTTTCCATGCGCTCTTCTTCCTCCATGGCCTCTGCCGCCTCATAGACAGACTGCATGCCGCCCTTCTCTTTCGCAAAAAGCAGATCCATTCGATTGTCCGTATATCTGCCGTCTCTGTCTCTTTTCGCCGCCAGACAAAAGATATCTTCCGTTTCTTTTTTATAGAGATAGTTTTGTATCTCTTTATGCTTCTCAATCACATTTTCCGGCCTGATTTCTCCCTGTATCTCTGCAAAATGCCTGGACAGATACGCTCTGTCATAATCTGCATTGCCAAAAGGAATCTTCTTCTCATTCAGACACAGAAATTCCTGCAGAGGTTCCTTTTCCGTATATCGGCATACCATTTCAACATGCCCGCTCATCCAGGAAAAAAGAGCTTCCCCCTCTCCGGATTCCGCCCCTGGCATTTCCCGCAGAAGTTTCAGAACGGCCTTCATATGTTTCACGTCCACACCGCCGCTCTCTTTTTCTCTGCACAGAAAGCTTTCCCTCTCTTTTTGATCCGTATCTCTCTCAAACTGAAGGAGGGGAAATCTCCCGTCATAACACACAAACGCTCTGGCCGCCAAAGCCAGGGTTATGAGACGCTGCTGTCCGTCTATCACCTGTACAGCGCCGTTCTCTTTTTCCACATACAGGGTCATCATCCCTATCATATAAGCTTTTTTTCCTGCCTGCTTTGCTCTGCGTATATCCTCCAGGAATTTTTGGACGGTTTTGTGATCCCATTTATAATTCCTCTGAAACAAAGGAATGCTTATGCATCTGCCACGATGCTTTTCCAGGAACTCACCCAGCGTAAGTCTCTGGATCATCGGTTTTGAACATTTCTTCATCTCTGCTCCTTAAACAGATAATACTTAAGCGCCTTGAGCTCTCTGTCTTCCTTTTCCAAATATTCCTCATACTGCTCCACGATGTCAAAATCTTCCGGCCGCTTCACGGTAGACAGAATAAAATCACAGATCGGATGATCCTCTCTTAGAATCCGCCGGTACCTCTCTTCCAGGACTGTCTTCACTTCTTTTTCTATTTCTTTTTGTATCTTTCTTCCGATATCAGCCAAATCTAAACCATCCGCATCTTCCGGGGGCAGTTTCTCTCTGTCTATCTCCACTTTAAAAAAAGCATCTTTCTTCCATATCTTATCCGACGTCTCCGGCTCCATTTCTATCTGGCATCGGCTGTTTTTTTCTGAATACGCCCGTTCCAGCTGGTCTTTCCATCCATGGCACAGTTCCAGCGACGCGGCCATCCGCTCTGCCATATCCCCGGCAGCAGAGCGGTTTTCAGGCTCTTGCTTTCTAAAACATTCTCCTGTTTTTAAGAGAAAGTAAATCACATCCTCTTTCGTAAGCTCCATCCGGAAGCGGGTACCCGCCTCATAGCTTTCAAAGGGCTCTACCACGTTTTCATTGTTTAATTCAACCGTTCTTTTGTAAAAAGGGCCGTATGCTATGACCTCTTTGTCGTCGGCAACGGTTGTCCTGCTCAGCTGCCACGAACGCCCCGAAGTGTCCCAGGAACTTAAATACTGAGGAAAGTAATCATTTTTCATGCGTTTTATGGTTCCCTTTTCATTTTTCTCCCCCCGAAGCTTTTGTGGAAACACCTCCACCGTATACGCAAGATTCCAGGTATTTTCCGCCCATGCAGCCTGTGCGTATGCATCAAAGGTACAGGGCTCTGAGCGTTCCGGCGCAAAAATTGTATTTACATAGGCTTCTTTCACAATTTCAAAGATCACCGACGTTTTATTTTCAAAGAAGCGGCTCCTTATAACCAGATGGGGATTTGTATTCTGCTTTTCCCAGCTGCCTCCTGTTTCTTCCCTTAAAAGCAGATACTTATAGATGTCTAAAAAAGGATTTTCCGAGTAGGAACGTAAGGCCGGGCCGGGCGCGTTCATGTGGCTTACAACGTCTGAAAACATGGTTTCAAAGAATTCCTGCCTTGTCTTTGGAACGCCTGTTTTCTCTCCCCTTTCTTTTGTGCTTATATTACATCGGTACAGTGTTTCTCTCTTCTGTTCCCAATGCCACAAATACTGATACGCCGCCCCCATATAGCGGATTTCCCGCAGGAGATTGTGAAACAGCATATATTTTATATAGACCGGATCCCGCTGCTCCCGGAAAGCCTCTTCCATAAAATTCAGATACCTGACCCGATATACAGCCGCCTTCATCTTCTGATCCGCAATATAATTGTAATAATCCCGGCCTCTAAGCCCCTCCGGTTCCTCCGCTCTGAACCCTTTTATTCGTCCAATCTCATAATACGTATCCTTGTACTTCTCAATGAATACTGTAATCGTCTTCAGCTTTTCACAGATTATGTCTGCTGCCCCTTCGCCCTCAATGGTTTCTTTTGTAATATCCGAAACATCCCGCAGGGCTTCCAGATACATTTTTAAATCTTTGTCAAACTCCTCTTCCGGATCCAGCGTCTCCAAAAAAGAATTCCATCGCTCCTCCAGCTTCTGTCCCCGATACGCCCCTCCTGCGGACGGCTTTCTGACAGCTGTCAGTTCCTGAGACTGCTTCATACTCCTTCCTCCTGTGGTTTTTTGTTAAATAACAAATACCATCTCCTGGCAGGAGTGCGCATGTCTCCTTCTGAGGGATGGTATCATATTATAACAGACGAAAGAAAAAATCTTCACCATAAATGGCATATTTTTATAGTTCTCTATTTTTCATTCACAACATTTACCGGTTTTCCCGCCAGAAATGCCTCAAGATTCCCCACCGCCATATCCATCAGCCTCTGGCGGCTCTCCTTTGACGCCCAGGCAATGTGGGGTGTAATCAGACAGTTTCTGGCTTTCAAAAGCGGATTATCCTCCCGGATGGGTTCTACGGACACCACATCCAGTCCGGCAGCATACACTTTGCCGCTGTTCAGCGCGTCAGCCAGATCCTGCTCCACGATTAACGGGCCCCGGCCTGTATTCAAAAGAATCACGCCGTCCTTCATCCGGGCAATGGTTTCTCTGTTGATCATCCCTTCTGTGGAAGGAAACAGCGGGCAGTGAAGCGAAATAATATCTGCCTCTGCCAGAATCTCCTCCAGTTCTCCATAACGGCACATCTCTGACTCCAGCTCCGGTTTCCTGTGAGGCGCATACGCCAGCACCTTCATACCAAAGGCATTGGCCAGTCTGCCCGCCGCCTGTCCGATACTTCCAAAACCGATGATACCAAACGTCTTTTGGGCCAGCTCAAGAAGCGGATAATCCCAGAAGCAGAAATCCGGGCAGGCGCTCCAGCGGCCCTCATGGACTGCCTGGCTGTGATGGGCGGCGTGCTGGCAGATATCCAGAAGCAGAGCAAAGGTAAGCTGGGCCGCCGCTTCTGTGGCATAGCCGGGAATATTGCTCACGGGAATCCCCCGCTCCCTGGCTGCCTCAATATCAATCACATTGTAACCTGTGGACAGAGCGCCGATATAGCGGATCTGCGGACAGGCTTCTATGGTGCCTCTTGTAAGGGGCGTCTTATTGGTGATGACAATTTCTGCATCCCCGATACGCGTTTGTATTTCTGCTTCCTCTCCCACCGGCGTCCGGTCATAAACCGTCAGTTCCCCCAGGCGCTCAAATCCTTCCCAGCTCAAATCACCGGGGTTTTCTGTATAACCGTCCAAGATTACGATTTTCATATCAATTTCTCCCTTCGCTCCTCTTTTCTCTGCCGATAACAGAGCTCCATGCAGGCCCTTTATTTTTTAGAATAGCATAAAATATTTTTTCCCTCAATAGGATTTTCCCTTTTCGGAATTATATATTTAAAGAGACTGTGGCTGTATCCTTTCCAAAACCATCAAGCGGCAAAATCAAACGTATGCCGAAAAATGAGATACCGCAGATTATGCAGTTTTCAGGCATCTTCCGTAATAAGCGGACCAGCTCCGATACAAAAACACCCGAAAGATACAGATTCTAAATCTATATCTTTCGGGATATCTTTTTTTATATAAAATTTATCTCAGCCCTTCAGGCAAAGCCCAGATACACTCTCTTTGGGCACTGCTGTCTGGCCTGACGGCTCCAAGCCTGCCGCAGTACCGGTCTATACAACCCCCTGAGCCAGCATAGCATCCACTACCTTCTCAAATCCGGCAATATTCGCTCCCACCACATAGTTTTTGTCAAAACCATAACGCTTGGCAGCATCTGCGGCATTGTGGCAGATATTTACCATAATATCCTGCAGTTTTTTGTCTACCTCTTCAAAAGTCCAGCTCAAACGCTCGCTGTTCTGGGACATCTCCAGTGCGGAAGTCGCCACACCGCCTGCGTTGGATGCCTTTCCGGGTGCAAAGAGAATGCCCTGCTCCTGCAGATACTCGGTAGCTTCCAGGGTTGTTGGCATATTAGCGCCCTCGGCAACTGCAATACAGCCGTTAGCAGCCAGTGCCTTCGCGTCCTCCAGATGAAGCTCATTCTGTGTTGCACAGGGAAGCGCCAGATCCACTTTTACCGTCCATACGCCCCGGCCCTCATGGTACTCGGAATTGGGACGATAGTTCTTGTACTCTGTCAGCCTTGCTCTCTTTACTTCTTTGATTTCTTTGAGCGCTGCCACATCAATTCCGTCGGGATCGTATACCCAGCCGTTGGAATCGCTGCAGGTCAGCACCTTAACGCCCAGCTGTTCTGCCTTCTGGATAGCGTAGATCGCTACGTTGCCGGAACCGGACACTGCCGCCGTCCTGCCTGCAATGTCAATGCCGTTCATGTTCAGCATTTCCTTTGTAAAATACAAAAGGCCATAGCCGGTAGCCTCTGTTCTCGCTAAAGATCCGCCATAGGACAGACCTTTTCCGGTCAATACACCCTCATAAAGCCCGGTAAGTCTTTTGTACTGTCCGTACATGTAACCGATCTCTCTGGCTCCTGTTCCGATGTCGCCGGCCGGAACGTCTGTGTCTGCTCCAATATATTTGCAGAGTTCTGTCATAAAGCTCTGGCAGAATGCCATCACTTCCCGATCGGATTTGCCCTTGGGATCGAAATCTGAACCGCCCTTGCCGCCGCCGATGGGAAGTCCGGTCAGGGAATTCTTAAAGATCTGCTCAAAGCCAAGGAATTTGATAATTCCCAGATTTACGGAAGGATGCAGACGAAGACCTCCCTTGTAAGGTCCGATCGCGCTGTTAAACTGTACACGGTAACCGGTGTTCACCTGTACCTGACCCTTGTCGTCTACCCAGGGTACCCGGAACTTAATCTGACGTTCCGGCTCCACCAGACGCTCCAGAAGCGCCTCCCTGCGGAACTTCTCTTCATTGGCATCTACCACGGGTCTTAAGGAATTCAAAACTTCCTTTACTGCCTGATGAAACTCCGGCTCGCTTGGGTTCTTCGCAACTACCGCTTCAATCATCTCGTCAACGTATGACATACTCTTTCCTCCTGTTATCTCTCTTTAAATTGGATAAAACCGTTTTGTTTCACAAAAATATTTTCCTGTATCTTCCTTTTTATGAAACAAAAAAAGCGTACAAAAAACAGCAAAGCGTATGACTTGGGTCACACGCTCTTTTTTGACGCCCTTGTCAGACACTATTATATACATGTCTGTCCAGGAAATGCAAGTGTTTTTTCAAAAAATACAAAATTTTATTCCCATGGCAGCCCTTTCAGCCATCCAGCAGCTGACGCTTTTTTTCACGGAACTCCGCTTCTGTCATAAGGCCGGAATCCACCAAAGACCGATAGGATTTTAAGGCATCTTCTATCGATCTATCCTCATTTGGCAAATCGGATACACTTTCCTCACTGCTGTCGGTGTAAATAACCACGGATGAAGGCTCCGCAGCCCGCGCCCCGTGCGCTTCCAGAAGCCAGAGACCCATCATCAGATATCCGGCGGCCTGTGCCATCTGGATCAAACCAACCTGCCAATTGAATGTCAGGCTATACCCGTCCACTGCTGGAACGACCAGCCTCAAAACATAGCCGGACAGGTGGAGAACACCTGGAAAAAACCAGAGTTTTTTCGTTAATCCAGGTGCCTTTGCCCTCAAGGAAGGCAGGATATTTACCGTAAGCAGTCCTGCCAGAAGAAGAATCCCCAAAAGCTCCAGCAGCCCGGTAAACCTCCCGGTAAGAAGAACATAAAGGCCATAAAAAATAAAAACCAGCAGCGTTATCAGATTCTTCCTTCCCACAAACAGGAATATGGAAAGTACAAAGAGAACCGCCACATATCCCACATCAGCAGGCAGAATAAAGGAGGCATAGTAATACACCCAAAAAATCCAGTAGCTGTGGTACAGGGCCAGAATTACAAAGAAAATACCGGCAGCTGCCGCAGGCATCCTTCCCTGTCCCGGATCCGCCGTATCTGTATTATTCTTTCCATGCGTACTGTAATCAGCAATCAGCATTACGTGTATCATGGACAAAAGAAAAAACAGGAAACCGTAAAACCACCATAATCCGAAGCTGCGTCCCTTTCTCTTTGCAATGGAAGCCGGAATCAGCCCCAGAACAGCCGCGAAAATACTGCCGATCAACACAGATATCCAATAGTACTGCATATCTTCCCCCCGCATTCACACCCTCAGTGAACAAGGATATGTTATAATATTTAATTATAGCATGAAAGGAATTATTTTTCCAGCGGTCGGCACAATTTTCTGTTTTCACAGTACAATTTCCTGATTTTTCCGGTACTTTTACTCCAGATAGCTTTTTAACTGCTCGATATTCTTTTCCTCAAAGTCCATAAGCTCTTCTGCCAGCTCGCAGTACTCCTTTTTTGCTCCCTTATTGGCCTTCACCGCTTTCATCAGATCTGTAATTCCTTTGGTATTTCCCTGAATCATCAAATCTGCCACATGCTCGGTACTGGTATTTAAAAGCGTATTCGCCTGAATAGAGGTCCAAAGCACAGCCTTTCCCACCGCAGAATCCCCTTCCGGCCTCCTGTCTGCCTCCCGGATTTTTTCTGTCACCTTATCCTCAAAGGCCAGAAACTTCACTGCCTGCCGGTTTAGGTCCAGGGCCAGATCTTCATCATAAACCTTGCTGATAATGGCATTGATCGCCTCCACACCCATCTTGCTGTTGCGGTACGTCTCATTCAGTACCGCCAAATCCGCACTTGTAAGCATAAAAATCTCCTTTCATTACACCATTGCTGTTAAAGCCCAGTCAAACTTAATCAAACAGCATTGTTCATTTATCTGGTTGTAGCGTGTGGAATTTTTTCATTTTTATGCGCCTTTCCCGGCAGATTCTCTATCCTTTTCTTCCTTTCTTGTTTTCTTTCCCAAATTTCTGCCGATATACATATATAGAAGGAATCTGATTTTTCCTTTTATGAAAAAATATGGTATTCCATACCAGAAAGGAGTTGAAAAACATGGCAATAAGTGGAGTATCCGGTTACAACAGCTATAACAGTTACCGTCCGGCCAATGAGTATCAGAACTGGGTAGATCAGGCAGCTTCTCAGACCGAAGCTCTTGAAAAGCGTCTGGGCCTTGATGAAGCTGACAGCTCCGATACCAAAACCTCCAGCACGTCAGGAACCAGCAGCACTACAGGTTCATCCAGCACGTCCAGCTCCAGCAGTACCTCAACTTCAAGCACTTCCCGTGCTTCCAGTACTTCTACATTTCTGCTGAGCTACAAGCACAACCTGACCTCTTTGGAGTCTGCCTCCAACAAGCTGCGTGTGGGCAGCCGGAACAATGTATTTTCCAAATACGAGACGGCTCTGAAGGATCTGCAGAGGGCAAATACGGATGAAGACAAAGCATCTGCTCAGGCAGCTGTAAACAAGGCGCAGGAAGAAATCATCTCTGCAGTAAAGGATTTTGCAAAATCCTACAATGACGCGGTTTCGTTCCTGTCCAATAATTCTGACCGCAGTTCTACCGTAGTCAGACAGCTGAATTCTCTGAAGAATGCCCTGACCACAGAGGATGCAATGGCGCGTATCGGTTTAAGTTTTGACAAATCCGGTAACCTTACCGTTGATGAGGAAAAACTGAAAAAGTCTCTCAATGAGAATTACAATTCCGTAAAGGATATTATGGGCGGACAGTTCGGCCTGGCAGAACGGGCGGCCACCAAGGCAACAGATATTCTGGACCATGCATCTGTAGAAAAGATTGCCGGTGTTGCTGAAAAGGAAAGCAAGGCCAATTCCATCAGCGATCTGGATGATTTTGAAATCTTTTCCAAATTTGCATTGGGCGGAGCATATAACCTCACCAATTACTATGCAGTGGGCTCTATGCTCAACACATTGATTTAGTTGTTTTGTGCATACAAAAAGCGGTGGAGCCGTTCTCAGGTTCCACCGTTTTTCTTGTCCTTTGCGGATTTATTTTCTTATGACTGCTTTTCTGCCGTCTGAACATCTGCCATTATTCCAAAAATTCCGTCTTACAATAACATTCCTTATCGTTGTACTTAATCTTGCTCCAGCCGTCTGCATAGCTCTCAATCTGTGTTACATGCTCACCCTGATAAGCAGTTCCCAGATACTCAGCCTCCGTACTGGGCTCTGCACGCAGACGGACACTCTCCGTAAAGCGTGTATCACGGTTCTGGGCTGATGCCTCTCCTGTCTGTGCAGGCTCTTCCTCCGGCTCCTCCTGGGGCTCTTCCGGCTGTTCCTCCGGAACTTCTTCTGGCTGCTCCTCACCTGCATCTGCAGTCTCTACCGGTTCATCCGGTTCTGAGGACAGACGGACATAACGCTCCTCCTGCTTTGCCAGATCCGCATCTGCAGCCTTCGCTGCCTCGTACTTTACCTTAACCTCTTCCCGGACAGCTTTTACATCTTCGCCCTCTGCCAGCTCTTCTACATAAGCGGTCAGTTCCTCGCTGGCCTCCCGCTTCATAATGCAAAGGTTTCCTTCCTCATTAGTATACACATACAGAGGAGAAAGCCCCGGAGCGGCTGTCTCAATCCGCTGGAATTTCAGCTCATAATAGACAAAGACAACGTAGGATCCTTCTTCCATTCCTTTTTTTGTATAGCATTTGATATTCTGGTATCCTTCCACCAGCCCCTGAGAACCCAGAATACGGTTCCTCTCCTCGTCGCTGATCTCATCCACAATGGTGGCCAGACCTTCCATATCTCCAGCAGACATATAATCATAATACTGCTGCACAACGGTATTTACATCCTCATAGGCATTTTCTTCCAGAACATTAACCGGCTCCACCTCAATGCCCGCCCCGTTGGTGACTGCGACACTTTCTTCGTCTCCATTTTCTTCATTCATCATCACCTGTGCATCTGCTGTCTCCGCCTCTGCTGCTTTTGCTTCTCCTTTTTTCTTTCCAGCCAGGGTAACGCCTGCTACAATCAAAAGACAAAGTAAAATACAGCCCACTGCTGTCTGACGCTTATACCTTGCAATCCAATTCCCAAATTTTTCCTTGTCTATCATTTTTTCACATCCTCAATTCTTAATTTTTCTGCAGACATTTCAAACAGTCATATCTGCTTAATATTTTTAACATTTTTGTAATAAAAAGATTGTAACAGACTTCCTCAAAAAAGGCAACTGGAAAATGTCACAAAATACGTAAATCAGCTCAGCCAGGCTTGGAAGACGGGGAAAAATCATGCCTGCGCGGATCTTTTCCTGTCTTCTCAGCCAAAAGGAGCGCCGTCTTATGAGCAAAAACAGCTTCATAACAGCATTGCATACCACAGGTACGTTTTTCCCACAGAGATACGCCGGTATCCCCTTACTCCTTTACCACTCCCAATCTCCCGCGCTCCACTGAATAATAATAAATCTCGTCCGACAGCACTTCCGTACTCATCACCTGTGTCCGGTTAATATCCCGCACCATTTCCATAAGCTCCTGCTTATCCGGCACTGCCTCTTCCGGCACCAAAATCACTTCATGTATACTGCTGGGAAGCAGATAGTAGGAAGATCCGATCCATTCCGCACAATGCTTCAACATATTTTCATATAAAATGCAGGCCGCTCCCAGAGATTTCCTTTCATTGGTCAGCACATACATAGGAACAGAATCCTCCTCCTGTCCATCCAATCCGTCCGACAGTTCCAGAAGCACCTCTGTCATAGATTTTACCTCTGCCGGAAGCAGGCGCGGCGTATTCTGTCTGGCATCCCGATACAGCTCTGCACAGGTAATATGCCAGTATTCCATATGACTGTTGTGAATGAGAACCGTGGCATTTCCCACCGGCGTGTCCGGAAGAAGACAGTAAAATACCACCGCCAGATTTAAAAACGGTACATGGGGAATCTGCTTTAAGAGCTTTTGATTCTTTTCATAATGAATCAGCTTGTAAACGACCGTTGGTCTCACCTTCCTGTAATCCATAAAAAAGCCGTTGTCAAAGATATCTGAAAAACCATTGTCCTCACAGCATTCCAGGATGGTCTCCTTTATCTGCTCCAGAGAAGATCCCGACAGATATTCCTGATAATAAGATTCCAGGTAAACAGCCGGAGCCGCCCGTTCACCCTCCCTGCGCACTGACAGTCCTTCCAGAATAACTCCATTGTTCTTTTCCAGCAGAATCCGGCTCAATTCCGTGCCGCATGGCAGAGTTTCCCGCAGAAACCCTGTCACAGAACCTACAAATTCTTCATAGTTCATGCTTTCTCATCCTTTCCTAAAAAATAGTTTTATTTCTTCCTCCAGTGGGGATTCCTGCAGCGAAAAGCTGCCTTGAATAAAAGACAAGTTCAGTATACAGTAAAATTTTTCCTTTTTCAAGGAGTTTATGGATTTTTAATTTTTTTAACTTAACACTTGCACATTTGGAAATTTTGTTGTAGAATATTCAAAGTGTTAGAAACATGCATCTGTAGCTCAGTGGATAGAGCACTGGCCTCCGACGCCAGGTGCCGCTAGTTCGAATCTAGTCAGATGCAGACAAAGCCCGATCCGGCAGGATCGGGCTTTTATACATACAGGGCCCACAAGGCAATCTGCTGCTTTGCAGCCCGCCCCCGGCGCTTCGGGCTTTGCCTGCTTATACTCACACAGCGCCCCATAGGGTAATTTGCACAAAACACTTGAAAACCAGAATATTTTATTATAAAATAGGGTGTAAGTTTGTGGGGACATGCCCATTTTCAGTAAAGAAAATCATACGGCCTCTCAAAAAGGGAGGACTTTAAAAACAGCAGGAGGAAAAGTTAAGAATGATTTCAGCAGGAGATTTTAGAAATGGAATTACCCTTGAGATTGAGGGGAATGTTTATCAGATTATGGAGTTCCAGCATGTAAAGCCGGGAAAAGGCGCTGCTTTTGTGCGAACCAAACTGAAAAATATCATCAATGGAGGCGTGGTTGAGAAGACCTTCCGCCCCACTGAAAAGTTCCCGGCCGCACGGATTGACCGTGTAGATATGCAGTATCTCTACTCCGACGGCGATCTGTTCCATTTCATGAATACTGAGACCTATGATCAGATTGCGCTCAATGCAGATGATATCGGAACCGCTCTGAAGTTTGTGAAAGAAAATGAAATGTGCAAGGTCTGCTCTTACAATGGCAACGTATTTGCAGTAGAGCCGCCCCTTTTTGTGGAACTGGAGATCACCGATACAGAGCCTGGCTTTAAGGGTGATACCGCCACAGGCGCAACCAAGCCTGCTGTGGTAGAGACCGGCGCCACCGTATATGTTCCCCTCTTTGTGGAGCAGGGAGATGTGATTAAGATTGACACCCGTTCCGGTGAATACTTGTCCAGAGTATAATGACAGGATCCTGAGAATCCCGCTTAGCGGGATTCTTTTTTCATCCAAATCTGTACAGCTGCATGCTGTTACACTTCTATCAGTTCTTTCGATGACCTGGTCAGGTTCCGGCATCCGTCCTCCGTGATCACAACCATATCCTCAATACGCACCCCGCCAAAGCCCGGCACATAGATCCCCGGCTCTACGGTCTCAATCATGCCCGGCTGAAGAACAGTCTCATCTTTGGGGGAAAGAGCCGGTCTTTCATGGATCTCCAGGCCCACGCTGTGGCCCAGGCCATGGCCGAAGTACGCTCCATATCCGGCCTTTTCAATCACCTCTCTGGCCAGACGGTCCCCCTGTGCCCCGGTGATGCCGGCCCGAAGGCCTGCAAGAGCTGCCTGCTGGGCTTCCAGGACAATCTGATAGAGCTCCCTCTGGCGCCTGCTGGCCCTGCCTACCACAACCGTCCTTGTCATATCCGAACAGTAACCCTGATATTTACATCCAAAATCCAGGGTAAGAAAATCTCCATCCTCCAAAACCTTCTCTGAGGGAACTGCATGGGGCATAGCTGAATGAAGACCGGAAGCGGCAATGGTATCAAAGCTCTTCTCCTGTGCTCCATGGCTTTTCATATAGTACTCCAGCTTGGCCGCAAGCTCCAATTCTGTGACTCCCGGCCGTATCTGTGTCAGTATATAGGAAAAAGCCTCGTCACCAATCCGTTCTGCCTGGGACAGCTTTTCAATCTCCTCTTCCTCCTTCACAGAGCGCAGAAGCTGCAACTTATCTCCCAGAGGAACCCAGCGCTCCCGCTTTGCTTCTCCTCCCGTCTCATCCTGAAGCCTTCGGACGGTCTGCCAGGTAAACGCGCCGTCCTCAAATCCCAGACGCCTGACTTCCTCCTCCGCCAGAAGCTCCCTCAGCAGTTCCCCGTAACCCCGGCCGCCTCCAATGGTGCGCACCTCAAAACCTGGCGCTTCCTCCTCCGCCTGCAGGGTATAGCGGCTGTCTGTGAGAATCACCTGCTTTCTCTTTGTAAGGTACAGATAGCTGTCTGTTCCCACAAAACCGCTTACATAGCGGATACTGGCGGCAGAAGCAGCCAGTACCGCATCCAATCCATTCTTATTCAGCAAATTTCTTGTCCGTTCTGCTCTCATTTTCCGCTTTTCCTTCTTTCTGCCCGCAGATAACAATATAAAACCGGCTTTTCCAGGTAACGCTTCAATACAATCTGAATCTCTTCTCTGGGATTCATGGGTTTTACCAGAATCGAATACAAGCCTGTCCGGTTAGCTCCCCACACATCCGTAAAAAGCTGGTCTCCCACAAAAAGCGTATGTTCCCGGTCTGTTCCCATACGGCGCATTCCTTCCTCATAGCCGCCCCGCCTGGGCTTTCCGGCTTTGTATACATAAGGGGTATGAAGCATTCCGGCAAAGGGTGTTACCCTGGGTTCCTTATTATTGGAAATCAGGCAGGTGGAAAATCCGCTCTGGTGCAGCCGCTCAAACAATGCTGTGCTCCGCTCATCTGCCGGAGCATCATGGGGAACCAGTGTATTGTCAATATCAAAGAGAATGCCCCTAAATCCCCGCTCATATAAGTCCTCAAAGTCAATTTCATAAGTGGAATTCTGATATTCCCTGGGGTACAGTTTTCCAAAAAGAGACGTTCCTTTCGGCATTTCCGATACCAGAATCCCGCCCACGATCAGCACGGCTCCCGCCATTCCTGCCGCTGTTACAGGCTCCTTCAGCACGATGGCCGCACAGACCATGGTCACAAAGGGATTCAGATAAATATAATTATTGGTGTTCACTACCCCGATCCGCTCAATGGCTTTGTTCCAGGTAATATAGCAGTACGCACTTCCCAGCACCCCCAGGAAGAGAAGGCAGAACACCACTTCCCCCTTGGCCAGCGGCTCAGGAGAGGGCAGTCCGTTTCCGGCAAGCACTGCAGGCAGAGTCAGAATCGATGCATAAAAGAGCATTTTTCTTGTGAGAATTCCATTGTCATAATGCTCTACATAACGCTTCAAAAGCACTGAATAAACAGCCCAGGAAAGAGCCGCCAGCAGGGAAAGCACATCTCCTGCAGGATTCAGCTTCAACACAAAGGTTCCATTAAATACCACCAGCACAACGCCTGTGATGGCAATAAAGAAACCGGCCCAGGTCCGGGGGGAAAGCTTCTCATCCCTGGTAAATACGTGTGCCAGTATGGCGGTAAAAACCGGGGCCGCCGCCAGAATAATACTCACATTGGCGGCAAGTGTGTAGGTAAGCGCTGTATTTTCAAAATAATAGTACAGGGTAATGCCGGACAGGGAGAGAGCAAAAATTCCCAGCTCATCCAAAAAGCTCCTGGGTTTTTCGATCTTCCGTGTCACCAGCAGTAAAACCACCCATGCGATAAAGAAGCGCATCAGCATAATCTGAAGCGCGTCATAATCATCCAGCAGTCTTTTAGTCGCTACAAAGGTGGTTCCCCACACAGTAATGGTAAACAGGGCAAGTATATGCCCTGCCGTCTTTTTTCGGTCACTCATGTTCGGTCTCTTTCTATAACAGTCCGGCAGTGTTCCTGCCTCTATTTATCCAGCATTTTCTTTAATTCACTAAAAAAGGTATTCACATCCTTGAACTCCCGGTACACAGAGGCAAAACGGACATAAGCCACAGAGTCCAGACCTTTCAGCTTATCCATCACCATTTCCCCGATGACGCTGCTGGAAATCTCCCGCTCCTCCCGGTTAAAGATATCGCTCTCAATGGTATCCAGCATAGCGTTGATATCTTTTAAGGGTACCGGCCGCTTATGGCAGGCTCTTAAGATGCCGTCCTCAATCTTGCTTCGATCGTAGGGCTCCCGATTGTTATCCTTCTTAATCACAATCACGGGAATGGTTTCAATCTTCTCATACGTGGTAAAGCGCTTTCCACAGGAATCGCAGAGACGGCGGCGGCGGATGGAACTGTTGTCGTCTGCCGGTCTGGAATCAATGACCCGCGTATTTTCCTGACTGCAAAATGGACACTTCATAGTAAATCTCTCCTCTGTAATTTATCACGTGCTCTTTTCTATCAAGTATAGTACAACGTTCTCTTTTCTGTCAATCACTGTTGCTTTTACAGGAACCAGAACCCTGTTTCCACATATACTGTACAGAGGAAACGAAAAAGGATCCCTTCCCATGACCTTCTGTGAATTGAGAGAAAAAGACGTTATCAACATCTGTAACTGCAAACGCTTAGGCTGTGTATCCGATCTGGTCTTTGATCCCAAAACCGGCTGCATTCAGGCTCTTATTACCACCACCAGCGAAAAACTCTGGGGCCTTCTGGGAAAGGACTGTGAGTTCGAAATTCCCTGGTGTAAAATCAAACAGATCGGACCGGATATCATTCTGGTAGAAGTGGAGCCGGAAAAAGGCCACTGAACTATACCACATCCACAAACATCACGCCTTCAATCTCCAGCAGTGTCTGCAGATACTCCTGTTTTTTTATCCTGCGGGGAATATAGATGGTCATCCGTATCGTAAAGGACTGGCCTTCTGCCTTGGGCTTATCCACATCGTACATGTCAATCTTGCAGCCGTCTTCCTTCAGCTTGCGCAGAAGAACGGATGCCGTACGGTTTTCCCCGGCTTCTACATACAGCCGGGCATATCTGGAATAGAAGTATGCCTTTTCTTCAATGAACGGCAGAATATGAAGTCCCACAAGAAGAACCGCTGTCACCAGCACCGCTCCGTCTACAAAGCCGATGCCTGCCGCCAGACCCACGCAGGCGCAGATCCAGATACTGGCCGCAGAGGTCAGGCCCTTCACCTGCCGTCCGGAGACAATGATGGAACCTGCCCCCAGAAATCCCACGCCGCTCACCACCTGGGATGCCATCCGGGAGATATCCGTGCTGCCCGGAAACTGCAGATCCATATATTGGGCCGTCATCATCACCATGGCTGCCCCCAGACAGACTGCCGCGTCCGTCTTTGCCCCGCCGCCTCTCTTCTTCGCACCCCGATCAATTCCGATGAGACTTCCCAGAACCAAAGCAGTTACCATCCGAAGCAGTACATTTTCAAAGGTCCATTCTGTCAAGGAAGCAGAAAACATCCCCATTCCCCCATTTTTATCTGTATTTTCCGAATACCGTTCCAAATCTATTTTATCGGATATCCAAAAGAGATACAAGGGAAAATGCAAAAACTGTCCCAAAAGCAATATGCAGATGCGGATAATCGTATGAAAATATTCTATTCTTCTAAAAGTTCACCAAGGAACCGGGACCGCTCTGCCTGACGGTTGTAAAGCTTCTTTACCGAAAATATATAAAGCAGTTCCCTGGCTCTGGTCATTGCCACATAGAACAGCCGCCGCTCCTCCTCCAAATCTTCATCCAGAAAGGCCCGTTTATGGGGCGTCACCTTCTCATTGGCCTCCGGAATAAACACAATCCGGTACTCCAGTCCCTTGCTGCTGTGCATGGTAGAGAGCGCCACCGCATTGCTCTCCTTCTCCTGAACCTTCGCCTGCTTTTCCAATTCCTTCCTGTAAGCCTCAATATGGGTCATCCATTCGCCAAAGGTGGAAAATCCCTTTGCCAGAGCCTGCAGTTCGTCCAGCACTTCCAGCAGATCCTCCGGCTTCCGGTTCCGGTACTCTGCATACTCCCTAAGATACTCTTCATACCCCACAATATTCCGGATATAGTGAAGGGCCCCAAAGGGACTCAGCCGCCCAATCATCTTCAGATCCGACTGAAGCTTCTCGATCCGCTCACAGACCCATGGCTTCTCCTCATAGCAGCAAAGCAGAACCTCCCAGGAAATCTCTTCCTCCTCCAGGCACTCTCTTCCGATATAGCGCTTGGGCCGGTTCATAATCTGCAGAAAATCGCTGCGTTTTCTGCTTCCCAAAGCCAGCTGTATATAAGTAAACATATCTTTGGCAATCCAGTGGTCGTAAAGATTGGGCAGCCGATCCCGCATACGAAAGGGGATCCCGGCGGACATCAGCTCTTCCACCAGCTGCCGGGGCTGGGTATTGGTCCGAAAAAGCACTGCAATATCCCCGTAGGAGCCGCCTCCTGCTGCATATGTGCGGATCTTATCCACAATGCAGGCATTCTGCTCTTCCTGATCGGAAAACTCGTGGGTAAGAACCGCGAAGCCCTCCCCCTTGGCTGCCTGAATCTCCTTGGGAAACCGCTCCCGGTTGTGGCCGATAACCTTGCCGGCCCCCTTGACAATCCCGGCAGTGGAACGGAAATTCACATCCAGCACCACCCGCTGTGCCTTTGGGTAATCCTTCTCAAAATTCAGCATAATCTGCGGCTTTGCTCCCCGGAACCGGTAAATAGACTGGTCGTCATCCCCCACAATAAAAAGATTGTCCTCCGGCGCTGCCAGAAGGCGCACAATGTCGTACTGCAGCTGGTTGATATCCTGAAATTCATCCACCAGAATATAGCGGAACTTTCTCTGCCAGGCCTTAAGAATATCCGGCCGCTCCTTTAAGAGCTCATAGCAGTACACCAGCATGTCATCATAATCAATGAGATTATTTCTGCGCAGCCGGTTGTCATAATCCTGGAAAATCCCCTTGAACACAGCCGGGTTACAGGTGGAAGCCTGATAGGTATTCAGATCGCAGCGCGCATTCTTCACCCGGCTTATTTCTGCCGCTGCATCCAAAAGAAATTCCGCCTCATCATCCAGCTCCAGCTTGGCTTTATGGATACTGTCCCGGAGAAACTGGTACTTCTGTTCCTCCCGCAGAATGTTTTCCGCCCCGTAGCCGTAGGCCAGCTTCAGGATCTGGAAAAAAACCGCGTGAAAGGTCCCAAAAGTCACCCTGCCCTTGGGAAGGGCCGTCTGACGCTCAAAGCGTTCCCGCATTTCCCGCGCTGCTGCTCTTGTAAATGTGATCACCAGGATTTCCGAGGGATTTACCTGACATTCCTCGATCAGATACCGGGTCCTGCGGGTGATTGTATAGGTTTTCCCGCTTCCAGGACCGGCAAGAACCAGCATGGGGCCGTCCACATGTGTGACGGCCCGCCGCTGTGCATTGGATAATTGATTCATAGACTATCGGTTCTCCAGCATTTCAATGGCTTTGTGAATTCGTTTTAAGGATTCCTCTTTCCCTGCAATCTCCATCATCTCTGTGGCGCCGCAGGGAGTCATCTGCTTTCCGGACACCGCTGTGCGCACCGGCCAGAGTACGTAACCGTTCTTACAGCCCTTCTCTGCCACATAATCCATCAGCAGGGCGTACAGGGCATCATTGCTGTAATCTTCTTGAGCTTCAAGAAGAGGCAGGAGTTCCCGCAGAACCTCAAGAGAGCTCTCCGGTGTAGTCTTCATCTTCTTATGGGCGTACATAGCCGTATCATACTCCGGCAGTTCCTCGAAGAAATCAATAAGGGACGGAATATCTGGAAAGATCTCGATCCGGGTCTTCACCATGGCCGCAATCTTTTTCAAATCATAATTTTTTGTCACTGCCTGCTGAAGATATGGCAGGGCCATTTCATAAAATGTATCAAAGTCCATGGCCTTGATATACTCGCCGTTCATCCATTTCAGCTTTGTGTAATCAAAGACAGAAGGCGCCTTGCTGATATGGCGGTAATCAAATACCTCAACCAGCTCCTTCAGACTGTAGATCTCCCGATCCTCCTCCGGGCTCCAGCCAAGTAGGGCCACAAAATTAATAATGGTCTCCGGAAGAAATCCCTGCTCCAGCAGATCCTCAAAAGAAGAATGGCCGCAGCGCTTGGACAGCTTCTTGTGCTCTTCGTCCGTAATCAGCGGACAGTGGACGTAAGTAGGAACCTCCCAGCCAAAGGCCTCATAGAGCCGGTTATACTTGGGAGAAGAAGATAGATACTCATTTCCCCGGACCACATGGGTAATCCCCATCAAATGATCGTCTACCACATTGGCAAAATTGTAGGTGGGATAACCGTCGGATTTAATGAGGATCATATCGTCCAGCTCTGCATTGTCCACGGTAATATCCCCGTAAATATCATCCTGGAAGGTGGTTGTGCCCTCTGTGGGATTGTTCTGACGGATCACATAGGGAATTCCCGCCGCCAGTTTTGCCTCCACTTCCTCTTTACTTAAGGAAAGACAGTGCTTGTCGTAGATAACAATCTCTTTTCCTGCCACTTCCGTCTTCAATGATTCCAGACGCTCCTTATCGCAGAAGCAGTAATAAGCCTCGCCTTTCTCAATAAGTTTTTTCGCATACTGAAGGTAAATGCCCGAAGCCTGCCGCTCACTCTGCACATAGGGTCCCACACCGCCGTCCTTGTCCGGCCCTTCATCATGGATAAGCCCCGCCTTCTCCAGGGTGCGGTAAATAATATCCACGGCTCCTTCGACCAGGCGCTCCTGATCCGTATCCTCAATGCGCAGCAGAAACGCTCCGTCCTCGTGCTTGGCTATTAAATATGCATACAGCGCCGTCCTTAAGTTTCCCACATGCATTCTTCCGGTGGGGCTTGGCGCAAATCTTGTCCGAATCTTTCTCATTTTTCTTTTCTCCCGTTCTTCTATATTTCTTACAGCCGCCGTCCCGGTCAAGGGCCAGAGGCCGTTCGAGGCATATCCCCCCTGTTCACTGAGGGTATCTCTGGAAATTATATACTAAAGTCTTTGAGATTTCAAGCTTGCGATGTAAACAAAAGCTCGCCTGTAAGCTCCGCCAGCGTATTCTCTCCCCAGCTGTAGTTGGTCAGATAAGTTCCCTTAAAGAGCCCTGCAGACTCCTCGCTGCCGGAAAGATAGTCATACAGATCACAGCGCACCCGCTCAGCAGCAATCCGCCGTTTTCCGTCCACGGACTCCACCACCTCCGAAATCCCGTACTCTTCCAGTATATTCTTCAGCCGCAGGGCAACCTTCCGGTAGCGGGCGAGCGTCACTGCATTCACCGGCTCCTCCTCCCAGAGAAAGCTGATAGCCTCTTCCGAGGACACATAACCGCCCCGGCGGTCCACCAAAAGAGCAAAAAGCTCCTTGGATTTCTTATTGCGGAACGCAATGGGCCGGTCGCCCACGAATACATCAAAGTAGCCGAAGGTGCGGATAGAAACCCTGGCGGATTCCCCGGCCGATGCTGACTGCTTCTGCCTTTTCTCCTCCACATTGTACAGCATCACGTACCGCGGAGCAGATCCGGCGGGAGACTTCCGGGAGCAGATAGCCTTCACCCGGCGCTTTCGATCCATATCCACATCATAATATGTAAATTCCGCTTCCCCCTCCTGCAGCAGTCTTAAAAACTCCTCAAAGGATGCCCGGCTTCGGGAAACAAATTCCCGGATGGGCGTCCGTTTTTTCATCATGGGAAGCCACTCTTCTCTGGTAAATCCAAAAAATTCACATACATTGTCACTGGCATAGAGCGGCGTCACATCTTCATCCGTTACCTCAAAGGCCGCAAGGCCGTCAGTAAACCGCATCACCAGATCCTGTATATTTTCCTTCAAAGCGGCATTTTCACTGCGCAGTACATGGGCCTCTCTGGGATCCGGCATACTTCTGCAGCAGAACAGGCTCCTTCCCGTATAAAACTTCAGGAAAATTCCCGTATAATTCTTCCACTGACCGTCCGAGGCCAGAGCCCGGTAACGGATCTTAGCCGGCCTGCCGTCAGGCCCATCCAGCCTTCCCTCGTAAAAGTCCGCAAAAAATCCCTCAAGCTCTTCCTGGTCCTCCTTAAGAACCGTATCCCGAATCCAGCGGCTGGTGGCTTCCCTCATCTGCATGGGAATCTGTTCCAGCTTCTGAAATACCGGTGAATCCGGGCTGTACAGGCATGTGACTGTATGTTCCGCCAGATCATACTGGAAAATTTTGTCATACACATCCATCAGGGCCTTTAAGTATCTTCCGGTTTCCACCTGGGTCCTTTCCTGATACCTTTTTGTGACATCCATACAGACACTTTGAAATTCTTCCTCTCCCTGCTCAGTGACTCCTTTGAGCACCCAGCCAAAGAGACGGATCCGTGTGCCGTCACAGCAGAGAAAGGTCATATCACCGGCCAGGGGCTCCCCCTCTTCCTGTGCCCGGACCAGATAACCGGCAAATCTGCCGCGCTCCTCCGGAGGAATCAGAAAATAAATATTTTCCCGGTAAAGCTGATCCTCTTGGGATTCCTGTTCCGGAAAACGAAGCATCTTACGCATCTGTCCGTTCATATAGGTGATTTTCGGCTGTTTCTCACAGGTATATCTTAAAAACCCGCAGGAAACGGGCCCCATCTCTTTCAAATTCTCCATACGAGCTTCCATGACGCCTCCTAACCAGTACACCGCCCTGCATTAGCTCCAAAATCATGGGTGGATGTACCAAAACGAACCTTTACAGGCCAGCTTCCAACTGTCCTGCAAAGGTTTCCGCGCTCTTTCTTCCATCATAGCTTATATGCAAAATCCTGTAAAGAACCTATTTTCTCAATCGCTCTCTTTCTATTTCCCTGACGCTTCCCGAACCCTTGCCTTCTGCACCTTTCCGCTGATGGTCTTGGGAAGCTCTTGTGCAAACTCCAGAATACGGATCCATTTATACTCTGCAAGCTTTTTATTACAGAAGTCCTTGATTTCCAGCTCCAGTTCTTTGGAAAGCACCGCGCCTTTTACCGGAACCACGACTGCCTTGATAGCCTGCCCCCGCAAGGGATCAGGAACGCCGAATACGGTACATTCTGCTACAAAAGGGTGCTCCTGCAGAATATGCTCCACCTCATAAGGACCTACACGGTAGCCGCCGGTTTTAATGATATCATCAAAACGGCCATGAAACCAGAAACGCCCCGTTTCATCCTGCCAGGCCGCATCACCTGTGTGATAGACCTCATCTCTCCACACATGGCGGTACTGTTCCTTCCGATCCAGGTAATCACAGAAAATTCCCGGCTGTTTTCCGTATTTGGGCGGTATCACAACAACTTCTCCAATCTCACCTGGCGGCACCGGCTCTCCAGCCCGATCCCGCAGTTCAACATGATAGAGAGGAGAAACGGTTCCCATCGATCCCTCCACCGGTTTTGTGCCTTTGAAGTTTCCCATAAGAAGCGTTGTCTCTGTCTGGCCGTAACCCTCACAGAGGGCAAGCCCCGTGCGCTCTGTAAAACGCCGGAAAATTTCCGGTGCCAGCATCTCTCCGGCTGTGGAAGCATGCCTTAAAGAGGGCATATCCGGGATTCCCTTGCGGACCAGATAACGGTAAACCGTAGGCGGCGCACAAAAAGAAGTCACTTTGTAGCGGTTGATCACGGCTGTCAGCTGCTTGGGATCAAAATTGTCAAAATCATAGACCATCACCGCGCTTCCTACCAGCCACTGTCCATAAAGCTTTCCCCAGGAAGCTTTGGCCCAGCCGGTTTCCGCCACGGTAAAGTGAAGGCCGTCCTCCTCTGCCTGCTGCCAGTATTTTGCTGTGACAATATGGGCAAGGGGATAGGTGTGATCGTGAATCACGCCCTTTGGCTGCCCGGTAGTGCCGGATGTAAAATAGAGCAGCATCGGATCCGCTGCCAGCGTATTTCCCCGTGGGAATTCCAAAGGCGCATCCTTCATAACCCGTGTCAGATTCTCAAAGCCCTCCCGATCCTCCTGCACGCACCAGAGCTTTGGACACAGCTCTGCCTTTTTGAGGGCTGCGCGGATTTTCTCCGGAACCTGGTTCTGAGGGGTGCAGATAACAGCCTTTACATTGGATACTTTCAGCCGGTAGATCAGATCCTCCTCTGTCAGCATATGGGTGGCAGGAATCATCACCGCCCCCAGCTTGTGAAGCGCCACTGCTGCAAACCAGTATTCATAATGGCGTTTCAGTATTACCAGCACCCGATCTCCCGGACGGACGTCTGCCTGCCAGAATACATTTGCCATCTGATTGCTGTATATTTTTACATCCCGAAAGGAAAAGATATGCTCCTCCTGCTCCGTGTTGCACCAGACAAGGGCTGTCTTATCCGGTGTCTCCTCCGCAAGCACATCCGCCACATCATATCCAAAATTAAAATCTGCCGGATACTGAAGCTCAAAGCTCTTAAGGGCACC
This sequence comes from uncultured Lachnospiraceae bacterium, assembly GCA_949740535.1. Taxonomy (GTDB): domain Bacteria; phylum Bacillota; class Clostridia; order Lachnospirales; family Lachnospiraceae; genus Laedolimicola. The sequence goes on along the minus strand of CATJHO010000123.1, from coordinate 10,559 downwards.
ATCTTCCCCAACCACTTCCCTGCAATATTTCTGATAGATACTCATATCTGCTCCTTATCTCTCCATCCATTCCACGCCCATGCGCCGGAACCGTTCATACCGCTTTCCCACCAAATCCGGATCCCTGGAAAGCGCTCCCAGCTCTCTGGTTAAAATATTCCCAAGCCGATCGTAAAAGTTCTTTTTTCCCAAATCACGCTCGGACAAAATACCCTCAATCACGCCAAAGCCTTTGGCATCCTCGGCTGTAAGCTTCAGATGCTGGGCTGCTTCTTCCGCTTTCTTTGCATCCTTCCAGAGAATGCTGGCACAGCCCTCCGGAGAAATCACAGAATACACCGCATTGCGCAGCATCCACACCCGATCTGCCAGGGCCAGGGCCAGCGCTCCGCCGCTTCCGCCCTCTCCGATAAGAATGGAAATAATGGGTACACACAGCGTGGACAGCTCCAGCAGATTCTCGGCAATAGCCTGCCCCTGCCCCCGCTCCTCGGCGCCGATTCCACAGCAGGCTCCGGAAGTGTCTACAAAGCATACAACCGGCCTTCCAAACTTTTCTGCCTGCTTCATCAGCCGGAGAGCTTTCCGGTATCCTTCCGGATTGGGAGATCCGAAATTGCGCAGTGCCCGCTCCCTGGCCGTGTGTCCCTTCTCAATGGCAATCACAGTGACCGGATTTCCTTTTAAGACAGCGATTCCACCCACAACTGCCGGATCATCTCCGAAGCGCCGGTCTCCGTGAAGCTCCAGAAACTCCTCAAATACATTCCGGATATAATCAAGCCCCGTAGGTCTTTGACTGTCTCTGGCCGTCTTTACCCGCTCATAAGGCGTCTGACTCATTGTTCCATCCTCCCTCGTGCAGCTTAAGAAGCTTTCCCAGTACTTCTCTTTGATCCTTCCGTTCCACAATGCAGTCCACAAATCCATGCTCCAGCACAAACTCTGCGGTCTGGAAGCCCTTGGGCAGAGCTTTCTTTGTAGTCTGCTCAATCACTCTTGCCCCTGCGAATCCAATCACCGCTCCCGGCTCCGCCAGAATCAGATCTGCCTCCATGGCAAAGCTGGCCGTAACACCGCCGGTGGTGGGATCCGTAAGCACCGCAAGATACAAGAGCCCCGCGTCGCTGTGGCGCTTCACCGCAGCGCTGGTCTTGGCCATCTGCATCAGCGACAAAAGCCCCTCCTGCATCCTTGCCCCGCCGGAAACCGTATAGCCGATGACCGGAAGCCGGTGCTCCACCGCATATTCAAACAGAGAAGTGATTTTCTCGCCTGCAGCGCTTCCCATGCTTCCCATCATAAAATGTGCTTCCATTACAAACAGACAGCATTCCTGTCCTTCTATGCAGGCAGTTCCGCAGATCACCGATTCCTCCTCACGGCTTGCTCCCCGCATTACTTCCAGCTTTTCCTCATAGCCGGGGAACGCAAGGGGGTTGCCCGGACGCATCCTGGAAAACAGCTCCCGGAAGCTTTCTTTGTCCGTGATTCTGCCGATCCGCTGACGGGCCCGCATGCGGAAATGGTATCCGCAGGGACAGACCAGATCCCGTCCCAGAAGAAGGCTTAAGGGAATCTCCTTGTGGCAGTTGGGACATTTCTGCTGCGGCTCTCCGTCGTCCTGCTGTACCGGAGCCATACTGCGGCCGCCTTCCTCCAGCTCGTTTTTAGGTTTTAAAAAGTTAATCAATGCCATGTTCTCACCTGTTTCCCATAAATGTTAGGTCATAATCCCCAGAGGTAAAACGCTCATCTCCCACAATGCTCAGCTGTTCCTCAATGTTGGTGGGGATTCCCCGGATCACCAGCTCACACAATGCCGCCCGCACCTTCCGCAGGGCTTCCTCCCTGGTTTTGGCCCGGACAATCAGCTTTCCCAAAAGGGAATCATAATAAGGCGTAATCCTGGTTCCCTCTATCAGACAGGTGTCAAAGCGCACAAAAGGTCCTCCGGGAACATGCAGCATCTCAAGACTCCCGCAGCTTCTGGCATTGATACGGCACTCAATGGCCGAGCCTTCCATGGAAATATCCTCCTGCGTAAAATTCAGAGGAATTCCTGCTGCAATGCGGATCTGCCATTTCACCAGATCCACGCCTGTGAGCATTTCCGTCACACAGTGCTCTACCTGCAGGCGCACATTCATCTCCATAAACCAGAAATTTCCTTCCCTGTCCAGAAGAAATTCCAATGTTCCTGCTCCCGCATACCCGATCTTCTTCACTGCCTCCACAGCAAGACGGCTGATCTGCCGGCGCATTCCAGCATCCACAGCCGGGGAAGGGGTCTCCTCAATGAGCTTCTGGTTGCGGCGCTGTAAGGAACAGTCCCGATCACCCAGACAGACTACAGAGCCGTACTCATCTCCCAGGATCTGCAGCTCCACATGACGGGCCGGAAAAATGTATTTTTCCACATAAAGAGAATCGTCTCCAAAGGATACGGCCGCCTCATTCTTTGCCTGAAAATACGCCTCATCCAGTTCCTCCAAAGACTTAATCAGACGGATACCCCGTCCGCCGCCGCCTGCGCAGGCTTTGAGCATCACCGGACAGCCTATATCCATAACGGCTTTCCTGGCCTCTTCCAGAGAAGCCAGTGCCTTGGTACCGGGAATCACCGACAGACCGGTCTTTCCCATCAGTTCCTTTAGAAGGGCCTTGTCGCTGAGCCGTTCCATGCTTTCCGGATCCGGCCCGATAAACACCAGACCGTTCTTCCTGCACTGACGGGCAAAATGCGCATTCTCTGACAGAAATCCATAGCCGGGATGCACCGCCTGTACTCCAGCAAGAACCGCTGCACTGATAATCTGGGTTTCATTCAGATAGCTCTCCGAAGCCTCCGGCCCCCCGATACAGTAACTTTGATCCGCCAAAGCCACATGAAGGGCATCTTTATCCGCCTCTGAGTACACAGCCACCGTGGATACGCCCATTTCCTTGCAGGCCCGTATGATCCGCACCGCAATCTCGCCCCGGTTGGCAATCAATATTTTTGAAAACATCGCCTACTCTCCTGTAACGGCGAAGGAAAATTCTCCGGACACGCAGAGTCTGCCCTCCACCGTAAGTGTCCCTTCTGCAAAATAAAAGGGATGCTTCACCCGCTTCAGCTGACAGCGGGTCTCCACCCGGTCTCCCGGCTTCACCGGCGAACGGAATTTCACCTGATTAAGCCCTGTATAAACGGGAAGCTTTCCATCCTTCAGGGCTCCCTGCATGAGAACGCAGGCCGACTGGGCCAGAATCTCACACAGGATGACCCCAGGTACAATGGGACTTCCGGGAAAATGGCCCTTCAGAAAGAATTCATCTCCCCGGACCGTGTAATGCCCTACAGCTGCCCCCTCCTGCTCCTCCACCTCGTCCAGAAGCAGCATGGGCTCTCTGTGGGGAAGAATATTCTTTATTTCTTCTCGATCCATTTCTTTGAACCTCGTATTTTTCAAAATTTCTGCGCTCCGGGAATGATGCTTCCTCTCGGTTACGCACCCTTCTGCATACAGAACAGGGTCGTTCCATACTCCACCACCTGTCCGTCTGTCACGCAGATTTGAGAAATCACTCCGTCCTCTTCCGCCGTAATTTCATTCATCAGCTTCATGGCTTCAACGATGCACAGCGTCTGGCCCTTTTTCACTGTATCTCCTACCGATACATAGGGCTCTGCGTTCTCTGCCGGTCCTGCATAGAAAACGCCCACCATAGGGGATTTCACTTCGCTGCCCGAAGCCGCAGCCGGCTGGGCTGTCTGGACCGGCGCTTCCTGGCGGGCCGGAACCGGAAGAGTCTCTCTGATCTCCACCGGAACACTGCGCTCCAGACGCACCACCCTATTATCTTCCGTAATCTCAAGGCCCGTAAGACCCAGTTCTTCCATCAGGCCCGCATATTTGCGTATATCGGATTCTTTCATAGCATTTACACCTTTCTAAAAGCCAGACATGCATTGTGGCCGCCGAATCCAAGGGAATTGGAAAGGGCCAGTGTAACTTCCGCTCTCACTGCTTCCCCAGGCACACAGTTCAGATCGCAGGCCTCATCCTGCTCCTTAAGATTAATGGTGGGCGGTATCACGCCCTCCTTTAAGGCAAGAAGGCAGGCCATGGCCTCTACCGCGCCTGCGGCGCCCAGCATATGTCCGGTCATGGATTTTGTGGAGCTCACCAGAGCCAGAGAGGCTCTGTCTCCCAGAGCTTTTTTGATGGCAAGGGTCTCTACCGGGTCATTAGTAGGAGTTCCTGTGCCGTGGGCATTGATATAAACCAATTCTCCTTCTGTATATCCAGCCTCTCTCATAGCATCCACCATGGCCTGAGCGCCTCCTCTGGCTTCCGGATGGGGGGCCGTAATATGGTAAGCATCACAGGTAGAGCCGTATCCGCAGATCTCTCCGTAGATTTTGGCTTTGCGGGCCCTGGCATGCTCATACTCCTCCAGTACAAAGGCGGCTGCTCCCTCTCCTATGACAAAGCCGTTTCTGCGCCTGTCAAAGGGCAGAGAAGCCTCATCCGGATGCTCGGCTGTTGACAGGGCCTGCATATTCACAAAACCTGCCACGGCCAGACTGTTGACCGCCGCCTCCGTGCCTCCACTGATAACTGCGTCCGCATACCCATGCCGGATGGACCGCACTGCCTCGCCAATGGCATTGGAACCGGATGCACAGGCTGTCACAGCCGGAAGGGCATACCCCCGGCAGTCATGACGGATGGCAATCAGTCCCGCAGCCATGTTGGCAATCATCATGGGAACAAAGAGGGAAGAAACACGGCGGGGTCCCCGATCCAGCAGTTTGGAGTGCTCCCGTTCCAGCGTATTGATTCCGCCGATTCCCGTACCGAACAGAACGCCGAAGCGCTCCGGCTTTACGGTTCCCTCGATACCGCTTTCCTCCACTGCCTGCTGGGCAGCAGCCACTGCATACTGGGTATACAGATCTGTGCGGAGTATCTCATTGTGCTCCAGGTACTCTGCCGGATCAAAGTTCTTTACCTCTGCAGCCAGCCTGGCTTTATAGTTTGCAGCGTCAAAACGGGTAATGGGGGCAATTCCGTTCTTTCCTGCCTTTAAGCTCTCCCAGGTATCCTTCACATTCAGTCCCAAAGGAGTGACTGCGCCCATACCTGTTACCACGACTCTTCTTATTTCACTCATCATCTCTAAAACTCCTCTTATTCCAATTCTGCCCTTCTCTCTACATGGCGATGCCGCCGTCTACCCGCAGGACTTCCCCTGTGACATACCGGGCTTCTGCCAGATAGGCTGCTGCTTGCGCCACATCCTCCGGCTCTCCCATTCTTCCCAGGGGAATCATCTTAAGCATGGGATTTTCACTCTGGGACTGCGTCATATCCGTGGCAATAAAGCCAGGAGCAATCGCATTACAGCGTATTCCTTTGGGCGCAAGCTCTCTGGCTGCTGTTTTGGTCAGACCGATGAGGCCCGCCTTGGAAGCCGCGTAGTTACACTGGCCCGCGTTTCCCATCAGGCCCGTCACCGAAGCGATATTGATGATACAGCCCTCTTTTGCCCGGAGAAAGACACCGGAACAGTGGCGGATCATATGAAAGGCGCCTTTTAAATTGACAGCGAGCACGCGGTCAAAATCTGCTTCCTTCATCCTCAGTATCAGCCCGTCTTTTGTGATTCCCGCATTATTCACCAGAATATGAATGCTTCCAAAGTCCGCTTTTACCTGGGCAGTTGTCTCTTTTGCTTTCTCAAAATCAGAAACATCACAGCAGTAGCTCCTGGCTTTTACACCATACTCCTGCCGGCACTTCTGGCATACCGCTTCTGCCGCATCCTGGTTTCCCGCGTAAATCACGGCAATATCAGCTCCCAGCGATGCGAATTTGTATGCAATGGCTCTTCCGATTCCACGGGAGCCTCCCGTAATAACAGCTGTTTTATTATGCAACATAGTTTCAATAACTCCCGTTCTCATTCCAGTTTCACAGTCAGACTGGATCTTCAAGATTCTTTCAGTTTTTCCAGCGCGCTGTAAGCCTCTGCCTCCGGCGCAATCTTCCGAATCATATTGGTAAGGGTTTTTCCGGGCCCTATCTCTATAAAAGTCTCTATTCCATCCCGGATCACAGCCTTTATCAGCTTCTCCCACTGGACCGGACTGGCAATCTGTCTGGAAAGAAGGCTGGCCGCATCCTCTGTGTAAGGCTCTGCCGTCACATTGGAATAAAGAGGAATTTCACTTTTTTTCATGGGAACCCTGGAAAGTTCCCTGGCAAATGCATCTGCAGCTTCTTTCATAAAGGGAGAGTGAAAGGCTCCCTGCACCTTCAGGGGAATGGCTCTGCCCCCCGCCTTTTTCACTTCTGCACAAAAAGCAGGCATCTGGACGGACAGCCCGGATACGCTCACCTGTCCGGGTCCGTTGAAATTGACCGGATAGATCTGGGAATAGCCGCTGCAAAGCTCTGACACCTGTTCCGGCGTCAGTCTCACCACTGCGGCCATGGAAGTGTCATGCTTCTCTGCTTCCTGCTCCATGAGCCTGCCCCGGATGCATACCAGCCGGAAACCTTCCTCCTGGCTTAAAATACCCGCTATAACCGCCGCCGTCACCTCTCCTAAGGAGAACCCTGCTGCGGCCGAGGGACAGATTCCCTGCTCCTTCAATACACAGGCCATAGCCAGCTCTGCTGCAAAGAGACACGGCTGGGTATTCCCGGTCCTCTGAAGCTCCTCGTCTGTTCCCTCAAAGCACTGCTTTAAGGTGCCGGGACGAAGGCTCTCGCACATCTCAAATACCCTGGCTGCTGTCTCATACTTTTCATACAGCTCTTTTCCCATTCCCGGATGCTGATCTCCCTGTCCGGAACATACAAAGGCTATTTTACCCATTTGTGTGCCTCCCCAAGAACTGCCTCAGCCTCTTCCATCACTTCCCGGATAATTTCTCCGGCGGGCTGTTCCTTTTTCACCATAGCCGCAATCTGGCCGGAAAGAAAGCATCCTTTTTTCTCATCGCCCTCCTGCACCGCAAGGCGCAGAGCTCCTGTTCCCAGAGCTTCCAGCTCCTCATCCGGCATTCCGCCATATTCTGCCTTGGAATAATCTCTTGCAAAATTTGTGCGCAGGCTCCGGACCGGATGGCCCAGGCGTTTCCCTGTCACCATGGTACACAGATCTGTGGCTTTTAATATTTTTTCCTTATAAACGGGATGGATGGTACACTCCTTTGCGCTTAAGAAGCGGGTTCCCATCTGAACCCCGCAGGCGCCCAGCATACAGGCTGCCGCAAAGCCTCTCCCGTCTGCAATCCCTCCTGCTGCCAGTACCGGCAGTGTCGTTGCGTCGCAGATCTGGGGAACCAGAACCATGGTAGTAAGCTCTCCCACATGGCCGCCGCTCTCTCCGCCCTCCGCAATCAGCGCGGACGCTCCCAGCCGTGTCATAAGCTTTGCCATGGCCACGGAAGGCACTACCGGGATCACCCGGATTCCCGCTGCTTTCCAGGCCTCCATATATTTGGATGGATTTCCGGCTCCGGTGGTTACTACCTCTGCCTTTTCTTCTGCCACGACCCTGGCAACCTCCTCCACAAAGGGGCTCAGCAGCATAATATTGACACCGATGGGCTTATCTGTCAGGGATCTTGCTTTTCGGATCTCTTCTCTTACATACGCTCCGGGTGCATTTCCAGCCGCTATAATACCCAGGCCGCCGCCATTGGATACGGCCGCTGCCAGCTTTCCATCGGCAATCCATGCCATCCCTCCCTGAAATACCGGATAGGTAATCCCAAGCATTTCGCAGATTTCTGATTTTATCATGGATTTACCCCTGCTTGCTCTGAATAAATTTGTCCAGATCGTCTACGGTTTCAACCTTCTGGTCCAGTTCAATCTCAATTCCAATCTCATCCTCCAGATCCATCAGCAGTTCCACTGTGTCCAGGGAATCAATGCCCAGATCCGAAAAGGTACTCTCTGGCTTTACAGCCGCAATGTCACATCCGGTACGTTCTGAAATAACTTTTGCAATGGTATTAAAATACATTTCTCAATGCCTCCATACTGTTTTTTTCAAGCATTCTCCTCACTCAGTGAAAGTCCTGCCTGCTGGGTCCCATTATATACCAGCGCTGTTCCACTGGAATTCTCAGAAAGTTCCTGCTGCGTTCCAAAATAAAAAAATCTTGTCAAGGGCTATTATTTTTTTTATTTTCCCTCTGCCGCGTATAGAAAAAAAACGGATGGAAATCTTGTTTAGTATAGTGTTCGATTAGTAATTGGCCAGTTATTTTCGAAACGCTGTACCAGTTGGGACAACAAGGAGGAGTTTTACAGGATGGCGTTGAACAAGGTGGAAATATGCGGTGTAAATACGGCTAAGCTTCCCCTTCTGAAGCAGGAGGAGAAGGATGCACTGTGGGAGCGGATCGCACAGGGAGATAAAGAGGCAAGAGAGCTTTATATTAAAGGAAATCTGCGGCTGGTTCTAAGTGTGATTAAGCGGTTTTCAGCCAGCAATGAGAATGTAGATGATCTGTTTCAGATTGGCTGTATCGGCCTTATGAAGGCCATTGACAACTTTGACGATAAGCTTGGTGTGAAATTTTCTACTTATGCGGTTCCTATGATCGTGGGGGAAATCCGCCGGTATCTGCGGGATAACAATTCCATACGGGTCAGCCGCTCTCTGCGGGATACGGCCTACAAGGCCATTTATGCCAAGGAGGATCTGACCAGACGCAATTCCAGAGAGCCTGCCATCAGTGAGATTGCCGCAGAGATCGGGATTTCGGAGGAGGATATCATTTTCGCTCTGGACGCCATTCAAAGTCCGGTCAGTCTTTATGAGCCGGTGTATACGGAAGGCGGAGATACCTTGTATGTGATGGATCAGATCAGTGACAAGAAGAATAAGGAGGAGCTCTGGGTGGAGGAGCTTTCCCTCTCGGAGGCTATGAAGAAGCTGCCGGAGCGTGAGAATTATATTATCAATCTGCGGTTTTTTCAGGGGAAGACGCAGATGGAGGTAGCGGAGGAGATTGGGATCTCTCAGGCGCAGGTGAGCAGGCTGGAGAAGAATGCTTTGAAGAATATGAGGAATTATCTGAAGGTTTGTTGAGGGGATGGATGTGAATTTAGGGGATGGGGACGGACGGGGCAGCCGCAAAACAGATCTGCCGGCTTTTCCATATCCATGTCCGCACGGTTCTCGTACACCCAATCTGCTCTTGCCGGACTTAAACGTCCGCCAATATCAGACAGGGTGTGCGCGGACAGAGCGGACAAGGGATATCGGAAAACCGACTGGTCTGTTTTGCGGCTGCCCCTGTTTTTTCGGACATTGCCAACACTGAAATCTTCAACACGAATTTGTACAGGTATTCCGGCACTCCAGCGCGAATGAACAAGCGCATTATAAATGTGCCTCTCCGCACTGCGTCTTTCGGAAAAGGATATGTTCGGTTAAATTGTCATAAGCGACAGGTGCTTTTAAATATTTTTCACCTTGAAACTTTTCCAATCAGTTATCGGACCATAAAGCTCCGCACCAGTGTCAATCGCTTTGAAATGTGCCTTACCACAACGAATTTTCAGACTTTCACTTCCCCGCAAATCGAACAAATCCAGGCTGCCTTTTGTTTCAAGAACAAAATACATTTTTTTCATACCATCAATCTCAACGTAAACTGCCCAATCAGGATTATATGTTCCGATAGGGGTATCTACTTTAAAACGATGCGGTAACTTGAAAAATATTTTAACATCCGGGTCATCGTCTAATGCAAGCGCAAATGGCTTTTCGATCGTTGTACTGTCATAAATAATATAATCATATACGCTATGTTCTACAGGTATAGCATTTCGATCAAGGTTTGCAATCAATTCGGTGCTGTCAAAAATCTCTTGCACATAATACTCTTCACCATACAATTTTTTATAGCTGATGCCATCAACTGCAAGAGTACGGCGCACATTTAAAATAATTTGTATTACGTTTTCAATAAACATCTGTGGATTGTTTAAAAAATCTCCCATTCTACCACTCTGTTTTAATATTTCATAAATAGTAGAGCGTTTTGTCAAAGTCTGTTCTCCAATTATAGCAAGAATATTTGGCAGGCTTGAATAACTATCCGCAAATTCAACCGTTTTTACACTGCGTTCTATATAGGATATGCCAGGATTATCTATCTGTATATCTGCAGTTTGGGTGACAATTCGTGCTTTTGGTATTGTCTCCATATTTTTCAAACCCTCGACACTCCGGTGAATCAGTTCATCCTCATTGATCTGGATGCGGTAAGTTGTTTTTTGCTTAATTTTATCCCACAATTCCAAAAATTCCGGCGATACAGTAACCGCTTTTTTCAAGCGTACCATAACGTCTCGGGATGCGTCCCGAACTGGGGGCTTTGTATTGGCTTGGCATATAATTGCCGCAAGCCGATCCCTTGCACTTTCAAAGCGTGGCGGTAAATCCAACGTTCCATTTTGTACGTCATTTTTCAAGCTGTCTTTTATTTTCCCGGATCTCGTAATATAGCCTTTTTCCTCAAAGTGTGACATGATTTG
>CATJHO010000122.1 GCA_949740535.1 uncultured Lachnospiraceae bacterium | reverse complement strand
TCGTAAATTGCTTATGTATTCCGGGTCTTTCACCATATCATCCGTGACCATATAGCTGGAAATGGGATTCTGCCATGGAATCACAAAAATATCTCTGTCTTCTATATCAAAGGCAGACAGAATCAATGCCATTTCCTCTGGTAAAGCACCTTTTAATGCCATTATCTCTTCCAAAGTTTTCTGGCGGTTGGTTCCCTGCATCAGCCCAAAACGATAGTCATCCTCTGCCATCTGCCAGGCATAAACCTCCAGCCCCTTGAAGGTTCCAAGATCAAAGTATTCTGGGTATTTTTCACGCAATTCCGCAATTTCAGGAGAGTTCCGCTCATATTCTGATTCAAGACCATCGGGAATATGCGTGACATTTACTTCTGAATTTGTGTTTTTTCCACATGCACACAATACAATTGAAATAAGACAGCATAAACAAGCAATACGGTATAATCTCTTTTTCATGATGATCCTCCTCAAAATTATATTTATATCATACTATAGTTTACTGTATATTTCAATGCAGGGTAAATAGTCGGAATTGTTTCCGGCTTCTCCATCGTCTGACAGTTCGATAAGCCTGCTGACTGACTGCCGGCAGGCTTATCGAATGATCCCGCAATTTAAAATTCATAGATAACAAAATCGCCAAACTGTATTTTTATATAATCTAAATGCATATTTACAGGCTGATTTTTAATGGGTACACAATTCCGAAAAGGGAGAATCCTTATGATACGATGGGATTTATGAAGGGAAACCCTGATCTGTAAACAAAACAGCTATCCAGACTGTGCTTTTAAAGCTCCATGCCTGGATGGCTGTTTTTAAAGAAGCCGGTAATTCCTGTTTGCTTAAGCCAGCTGCTTGATGCAGCTAATGGTCAGCTGATAATCCTCTTTCAGCTGTTCCAGGGCCGGCTCCAGATCCTCGCCGTACTCCTGACGGTTCCGGAGCAGTTCAGAGAGGCAGTCAGCGGATTTAAATAGACGATCCAGGGAAAGATTCTGGCAGATTCCTTTTATGGTATGCGCCGCCCGGAACGCTTCTGGCATATTCTGCTCTTCTATGGAAGTACACAGCAAATCATAGCTGGAATCATTCAGAACACGAAGCAGAAACTTCTGGATCCGCGCTTCTGTTTTTAGTCGTCCTTCTACGTCTGCATAATTTCCTCCCATAGCATCGTAACATTCTCTTATTGTCATTTTCGTAACCTTCCTTTCATATACCCTCGGACTTTCTTAGCGCGTCTAAACCCACAAGACTCTGAAAATACCGAATTAACTCTACCATTAATTTATCATACTCAGAAGGCTTATTCAAGATATACATGAAAGAATATTGTTAATAAATTGTGTTTTTTAATCCATACAGAAATCAGAATTAATGGGATTTTCCCTTGTCAGGGGATTCCCCGCGTGTTATCATAGCAAAAGCAGGCAGAATGCTTTCTGCAACAGGATAAAATCTGCCGGATACCAGAGAATGCATCAGAAAGAAGACTTTTAAGATTATGAAATTACAACAATTGTTAAGCTATACAAGAAGAGCCGTGGATGATTATCATATGATTGAGGAAGGGGATAAAATAGCTGTGGGGATTTCCGGCGGGAAGGACAGCCTTGCCATGCTCTATGCCCTTCACGGCCTCAGACGCTTCTATCCGGCGGCTTTTGAGCTTGAAGCTATTACGGTAGACCTTGGCTTCCCGGACTTTGATTTGAGCGGTATACGGGCTTTGTGCGAAGAACTGCAGGTCCATTATACCGTTGTAACGACAGATATTTATGATATTATTTTTCACGTCCGTCAGGAAAGCAATCCCTGTGCGCTCTGTGCAAAAATGCGCAAGGGGGCGCTGAACCAGGCGATCAAAGAGTCCGGCTGTAACAAGGTGGCCTACGCCCATCACAAGGATGATGTGGTGGAAACCATGCTGCTGTCGCTCATTTTCGAGGGACGGTTTCACAGCTTTGCCCCAGTCACTTATCTGGATCGGATGGATTTGACTGTGATCCGGCCGCTGATGTATGTAAATGAGGCCGATATCATCGGTTTCCAGCATAAATACCAGCTTCCGGTCTGTAAAAGCCCCTGTCCTGCAGACGGACACACCAAGCGGGAGTATGCCAAGAACCTGCTTTCTACGCTCAATCAGGAGCATCCGGGAACAGAGGAGCGTATGTTCCGGGCTGTGCTTGAGGGGATTTACAAGCCCTATGAATCTCTGGAGTATGTGAAAGGCCTGTGGGCCAAAAACCAAACATGATACTGCTCCATAGAAAAGACGACAGGAATTTTTATCAAACGCCTGCCGTCTTTTTTGATGTATTTCTATCGTTTAATGCAGCTGCGATTTATCCGTCTGCTTCAAAATACAGCTATTCTGCTTCTATCTCACTGTGCAGCTGCTGAAGAGACTTCACTTCCAGCTTTCCGCCCTTCTCTTTCACTTTCCGGATTCCTTCCGCAGTGGCGATTGCAGCCGCCATGGTAGTCATGTAGGGAATCTTGCCCTTGATGGCAGCTTTCCGGATGTAGCTGTCATCGTAGATGCTTTCCTTTCCGGAAGGTGTATTGACAATGAGCTGAATCTCTCCATTTGCAATAGCATCCATAATATTTGGGCGGCCCTCCTGAAGCTTCTTCACTTTCCTGGCGGGAATTCCGTCAGCAGCAATCATATCATAAGTGCGGCCGGTAGCCATAATAGAGAAACCATTTTTATGGAAACCTCTGGCCGCCTCCAAAACCTCCGGCTTATCCCGATCGCTGACACTGATCAGTACGGTTCCGGACAGGGGAAGGCGGGTCTGTGTGGCCTCCTGAGACTTGTAGAAAGCTTCACCAAAGTTGGATGCAAGCCCTAGAACCTCGCCGGTAGAACGCATTTCCGGACCCAGAAGCGGGTCTACCTCCTGGAACATATTGAAGGGGAAAACCGCTTCCTTCACACCATAGTGATGGAAATGGCTTTCCTTCAGATCCGGAACCGGGGAAGGTGTTCCGGTCAGTTCTTCTGTGATTACCTGTGTGGCCAGCTGGACCATCTGAATGTTGCAGACCTTGGATACCAGCGGTACGGTCCGGGAAGCTCTGGGATTGGCTTCCAGCACAAAGACCTTTCCGTCTTCAATGGCATACTGCATATTCATAAGACCGCAGACATGCATTTCCTCTGCAATCTTCTTGGTATATTCCTTGATGGTTTTCAGATTCTCCTCTGAAATATTCAAAGAAGGCAGGATGCAGGCTGAGTCGCCGGAATGAACACCTGCCAGCTCAATATGCTCCATGACTGCCGGAACAAAGGCATGGGTTCCGTCACAGATCGCATCGGCTTCACACTCCATGGCATGATGAAGGAAGCGGTCAATGAGAATAGGCCGATCCGGGGTGACGCCCACAGCTGCGCGCATATAGCCGATCAGGCTTTCCGGATCATGAACTATTTCCATGCCCCGTCCGCCCAGCACGTAGGAAGGACGCACCATAACGGGATAGCCGATCTTCTCTGCAATGGCCAAAGCTTCATCCGCATTGACAGCCATTCCGGCCTCAGGCATAGGAATGGCAAGCTTCTCCATAATGGCCCGGAACCGATCCCGGTCTTCCGCCAAATCAATAATTTCCGGGCTGGTACCCAGGATCCGCACACCGTTCTTTTCCAGTTCTGCCGCCAGGTTCAGAGGTGTCTGGCCGCCGAACTGGGCAATGACGCCCACGGGCTTCTCTTTTTCATGGATGCTTAATACATCCTCCAGGGTCAGAGGCTCAAAATACAGCTTATCTGAGGTATCATAATCGGTAGATACAGTTTCTGGATTGCAGTTTACAATAATCGTCTCAAAGCCCAGCTTCTTAAGTGCTATGGCAGCATGAACACAGCAGTAGTCGAACTCAATTCCCTGTCCGATCCGGTTGGGCCCGCCGCCCAGAATCATGATTTTGGGACGATCGGTATTTACCACACTGTGATCCGGCCCATTGTAAGTGGAATAATAGTATGCATGATTCTCGGTGCCGCTTACATGCACACCTTCCCAGGCCTCGGTAACGCCGATTTTCAGTCTTGCCTTCCGGATATCTGCCTCCGGCACCTCAAGAATCTGGCTCAGATAGCGATCCGAAAAACCATCCTGTTTTGCCTGTTTCAGAGCAGAAGCCTCCGGTACCTTGCCGATGCCGGAAGCCAGAAGGGCTTCCTCCTCTTCCACCAGTTCCTTCATCTGCTCAATAAAATAATGCTTGATCCGGGTAAGCTCATAGAGTTCTTCCACGGAAGCCCCTTTGCGGAGAGCCTCATACATAATAAACTGCCGCTCACTGGTGGCTGCATGAAGCATTTTTAAGAGCTCCCGCTTTGATTTATGATGAAAGTCCTTGGCAAATCCCAGGCCGTAACGCCCGTTTTCCAGACTGCGGATGGCTTTCTGGAAAGCCTCCTTGTAGGTTTTGCCAATGCTCATGACCTCGCCTACCGCCCGCATCTGCGTGCCCAGCTTATCCTCTACGCCCTTGAACTTCTCGAAGGCCCAGCGGGCAAACTTAATTACAATATAGTCTCCGTCCGGCACATACCGGTCCAGCGTACCGTATTTCCCGCAGGGAATCTCATCCAGGGTCAGACCGGAAGCCAGCATGGCCGATACCAGTGCAATGGGGAAACCGGTGGCCTTGGAGGCCAGTGCAGAGGACCGGGAGGTTCTGGGATTGATTTCAATCACAATATCCCGATCCGTTACCGGGTCGTGAGCCCACTGAACATTGGTACCGCCGATAACCTGAATGGCTTCTGCGATCCGGTAGGATTTCTCCTGAAGACGTTTCTGGATCTTCTCAGAAATGGTCAGCATGGGGGCGGAACAGAAGGAATCGCCGGTATGTACCCCCAGCGGATCGATATTTTCAATAAAGCATACCGTGATAATATTGTTCTTGCTGTCCCGGACAACCTCCAGCTCCAGCTCTTCCCAGCCAAGGATGGACTCTTCTACCAGAACCTGTCCTACCAGACTTGCCTGAAGGCCTCTGGCTGTAACGGTTTTCAGCTCCTCCACATTGTAGACCAGGCCGCCGCCCGCACCGCCCATGGTATAGGCCGGACGCAGAACCACCGGATAACCCAGCTTCTCTGCAATCGCTGCTGCCTCATCCACACTGTAGGCCACTTCGCTGCGGGCCATTTCAATCCCAAGACTGTCCATGGTGTGCTTAAATTCGATCCGGTCCTCGCCCCGCTCAATGGCATCCACCTGAACTCCGATCACCTTTACATTGTATTTCTCCAGAACGCCTGCCTGCGATAATTCCGAACAAAGATTAAGACCGGACTGTCCGCCGAGATTCGGCAATAAGGCATCTGGTCTCTCTTTCTCAATAATCTGTGTCAGCCGTTCTACATTGAGCGGCTCAATGTAAGTAACATCTGCAGTTCCGGGATCGGTCATAATCGTAGCCGGATTGGAATTTACCAATACGATCTCATAGCCCAGCTGCTTTAACGCTTTGCAGGCCTGGGTGCCGGAGTAATCAAACTCACAGGCCTGGCCGATGATAATGGGGCCGGAGCCGATAATCAGAACCTTGTGGATATCATTTCTTCTGCTCATACAAATATATTCTCCTTCTATTCCTTCTCTGCATTTATTAAAAACCACCATACAGGAACTTAGACAGCAGAACCTGCAGGCGTTTCTTATCAATATTATTCCAGTAGAATCGTAAATGGCCCGTCATTCAAAAGCTCCACATCCATGTGGGCGCCAAAACTTCCCTGGGCTGTCTTGGAAATCTGTTCCCTGCAGCGTTCCACCACATAGGTGTAAAGCTCTTCTGCAAGCCCCGGATCCGCGGCATTGGTAAATCCAGGCCGGTTGCCGTGACTGCAGTCCGCATAAAGGGTAAACTGGGAAACCAAAAGCAGTTCCCCATTCACATCCCGGATTGACAGATTGATCTTCCCGTTCTCATCGGGAAAAATCCGAAGTCCCAACATCTTTTTTATCAGGCGGTCTGCCTCTTTTCTGGTATCTCCCTGGCCTACGCCAATAAGGACCAGAAAGCCTTTCCCGATACTTCCAATAACAGTCCCATCCACCGTTACCGATGCATGGGACACTCTCTGTATGACAAATTTCATATCTTAAAAAACTCCAACTGTATTAAATTCTTTCGTGCTCTTTTTCCTTGCAGGCAATAAACTCCCGAATGATGTGGATGGCGCCCTCAATCCCCAGTGTACCGGTATTCAGACACAGATCGTACCCGGCTGCCTCGCCCCACTTCTTGCTGGTATAGTAATTGTAGTAGCTGGCCCTGCCTTTATCTGTCTTGCGGATCAGCTCCTTGGCTTTGGCATCTGTGAGCTCATGCCGTCTGGCAATCCGGACAATCCGGGATGTAAGATCGGCATAGAGAAAAACATTGACTACATTGGGCATGTTTTCTAAGGCATAGTCTGCGCATCTTCCCACGATCACACAGGGACCTTCTGCCGCAATCTTCTTAATACTGTCAAACTGCGCCAGAAAAACCTTGTGATTCAGGGGCATCTCAGAAAAAGCCGCTGAAGAATATCCGGTGGAATACGTATCCATCACCAGAGAATACAGAAAACTGTTGGTAGGCTTCTCGTCATGATTCTCGAAAAGCTCCTGGCAGAGACCGCTGTCCTTGGCCGCCCTGGCTAAAAGCTCCTTGTCATAACAGGGAATTCCAAGTGACTCTGCCAGCTTAATGCCAATATCGTGGCCGCCGCTGCCGTATTGACGTCCAATTGTGATAACTGTATTATTTGCCATGTTGGTTCCGCCCCTTTCTATCCTCTTCCATCTAACTGCTCTGTCCCAGCTTTTTGGCTATGGCTGTAGCAATTCCTCTGGCTGCCGTGCTTTGATACTGATCGTCACTTAAGCTTCCAGCTTCCTCCATGTTGCTCAGATAGCCTATTTCCACCAGAACGGCAGGCATTTCCGTACTGGAAATAATCTCATAGCTGCCTTCCCTGGCACCGCCGTTTGGGATACCGCTTACATCTTCCAGAGCTTCCTGAATCATGTCAGCCAAATCCTCACTGGCACTGCTGTCCTTTTTATAGTGGCTTACGGCGCCGGTTTCCGAGGTGTTCTCTGCATATCCACAGTGAATGCTGATCAGGAGATCCGCATGAGAGTCATTGGCAGCCTGTACCCGTTCCTCCTTGGAAATCCGAGTGTCATCCTCCCGGATCATCACTACCTGATAATGCAGCTGATCTTCCAGCATACTCTTAAGCTTGTTACAGATATCCAGCGTCACGTTTTTTTCCACGGTTTCCCCATTACTCTGCCCGATATCCTCACCGCCGTGGCCGGCATCAAGGGCAATTACAAAGGTTCCGTTCTGTGCTGTAATCTCCTTACTCCCGCCGGCAGTCAGCTTCGTAATCCCGAAAATAATCAATCCGATCAGGACAGCTGCCAGAACGCCTCCGCTTATGTACAGCAGAAGTTTTTTCTGTCTTCTGCGCTGTTCTGCCTTCTGCCGCCGTTTGCGGGCCTCTGTTCTCCGGCGGCGTTCCGCCGGACTCATCTGCTGTTCTCTTTCCTTCTGCTGCATGGTTCCTCATTATCCCCCGTTATTTTTCCCATTTTTCGCAGAGCGCCTGCAGCTGATCTGCAAGCTTTGCCAGATCCTTATTGGCCCATCCGCTGCTCTTCTCAATCAGCCTTGCAACCCGTTTGCCAATCTCCACCAATCTATAATATACGTTGGACACAGGTTTTGCAAGTTTTTTATCTTTTTCGATCCGTACCTTATTACCTTCGGCAACATGGGTATTGGTGATCAGATCGTAGCATCCGCCGCTGTAAGGCGCCCGCGCATTGTACCCATAGCTTTCTTCCAGGCAGGCTGCAAACTGATCGCAGACCGTGTCTTCTCCATGAACCACAAAAACCCGTGCGGGTTTTTTCTCAAAGCCCTGCAGCCAGGAAATCAGGCCCTCTTTGTCCGCATGGCCGCTGATGCCCTTCAGCCGCTCAATCCGCGCCCGGATCTCTACTGTCTCGCCGAAAAGCTTTACCTGGGAAGCGCCCTCCACAATGGCCCTCCCCAGTGTTCCAACTGCCTGATATCCCACAAAGAGAACCGTGCTGTCCTCCCGCCAGAGATTATGCTTCAGATGATGGCGGATACGGCCGGCCTCACACATTCCGGATGCGGAAAGGATCACCTTGGGTTCGTCATCAAAGTTGATTGCCTTTGACTCATCACTGGTAATGGACAGATTCAGGCCGGGAAACGCAATGGGATTAATTCCCTTCTTGACCAGCGCCAGCGTTTCCTCATCAAAGCATTCATACATATTTTTGTTGAAAATGGTAGTTGCCTGTACAGCCAGAGGACTGTCTACATAGACCGGGAAATTTTCATGTCCCTTTACCAGCTGTTTTTCCTTGATCTCCCGCAGGAAGTAGAGCATTTCCTGTGTTCTTCCCACTGCAAAGGAAGGGATCACCACGTTGCCTCCCCGATCAAAGGTATCCTGAAGAATCTGCGTGAGGGCTTCTACATAATTAACCTGTTCGCCGTGGCAGCGGTCTCCGTAGGTAGATTCCATAACTACATAATCCGCCTCCGCCACCTTTAATGGCTCCTTTAAAATGGGCTGATTGCGGTTGCCGATATCGCCCGAAAATACTACCTTCCGCTCCTGCTCTTCCTCTTTCAGCCAGATTTCAATGCAGGAGGAACCCAGAAGATGGCCTACATCGGTAAAACGGATGGAAATTCCTTCCGTCACCCGCAGTATCTCTCCATAAGAACAGCCGCAGAAAAGCTTCATGGTTCCGTCTGCCGCAGCCATATCATAAAGAGGTACATATTCTTCCCCGCCGGAACGCTTTGCCTTCCGGTTCCGCCATTCCGCCTCAAACATCTGGATATGGGCGCTGTCACGCAGCATTACCTCACACAGATCCTTTGTGGCCCGTGTGGAGAAAATCACACCACGGAATCCCTGCTTGTACAGAAGGGGAAGCAGGCCGGAATGATCAATATGGGCATGGGTGAGAAATACATAGTCAATATCTGTTGCTGCCACAGGAATATCCCGGTTTTTGTAGTAATCGGGCCCCTGCTCCATGCCGTAATCAATGAGCATGATCTTTCCGCAGGCCTCCAGCATATGGCAGCTTCCAGTTACTTCGTGGGCAGCTCCCAAAAATGTAATTTTCATTTGCCATCTCCTTTCGGTATAACGTTTTTACCAGAACACATTTACTAATTCCATTATAACGTTTTTGAATTCGAATTACAACGGCTTTTCAAGCGCCCTCAGCATCGAAATCTCCGCTGTCCATCCGGCGTCGTCGTTGGGAGTCTCCAGGATAAAGGGCAGATCCCGGAAGGCCGGATGACGGATGATACGTTCAAAGGCAGGAAGTCCGATAAATCCTTCGCCAATCCGCGCATGCCGATCTTTATGGCTTCCTTTGGGATTCATACTGTCATTGATATGAACGGCCTTCAGATGCTGCAGCCCAATCACCCTGTCAAATTCTGCCACAACACCATCCAGATCTTCCACAATATCATATCCTGCGTCCCACACATGGCAAGTGTCCAGACAAATCCCCATTTTGTCAGAAAGCGCGGTCTCATCCAGAATTCTTTTCAGTTCCTCAAAGGTTCTCCCAATCTCACTGCCCTTGCCAGCCATGGTTTCCAGAAGCACAATTGTTGTCTGCTCCGGCTTTAGGCAGGCATTCAGCATTTTCACAATCCACTGGATTCCGGTTTCCACCCCCTGTCCCACATGACTGCCCGGATGAAAATTATAATAATTTCCAGGCGTATATTCCATACGGGCCAGATCATCGGCAAAGGCTTCCCAGGCAAAACGGCGGACCTCTTCTTTATCAGAGCAGGCATTTAAGGTATAGGGCGCATGGGCTGTAATCTTCCCGTACCCCTGCGCCTTCCAGATCAGCTGAAAGCGCTCCACATCCTTAAGGTCTATGGCTTTGGCACTTCCGCCTCTGGGATTGCGGGTGAAGAATGCAAAGGTATCAGCCCCCAGCTTCAGAGCCTGCCGACCCATAGCCTCATAGCCTTTGGAAGAAGAGAGATGGCTTCCGATTCTCAGCATAATAGAGCTCCTTTTCTGCGTTCCCTACAGCGCCTGTTCTTTCAGCGTGACGGTTACCCAGCCCGTTTCATGGTTAATGCCTGCTTCAAGACCAACCGGTGTGTAGAAAAATACGGCTCTGGCAGGATCCTGCAGATCTGCCAGAATTCCCTCTACTGTCTGATCCTGCACATAATCTGCGCCGCCGTTCTGGGTTTTGTCCTGGGCTTTAAAACGCATGGCAAGCTCCAGATCAATATCGGTCATTTCTTCCGGCGTAATCTCAGTTCCAGATTCAATCCAGAAGGTATGAGCTTCCAGACGGACTTCGGTCACACTCTTTTTATAGAAGTTATGTTTGAATACAACGCTGATTTTGTCCTCGTCCATAAGTGTTACATAGCCGAACGTGGATACACCGCCCTCAAATTCCTTATAAGTGCTCCGGTAAGTATTGGCGGCCTGGCGGAGGGTCTCATTTACGGATGTCAGCCACGGGGCGTCCTCCATCTCCAGAACCGGATAGGTGGTATAATACGTACACTCATCATCTGCATTATCCGGATCGAGGGATTCTACTGCCCACTGGAGGCTGTAATCCAGATCTGTCCGGGTACAGTCTACAATTTCCTCATAGTAGGGATCATTCTCGTCGGGTTCATAATATCCGTAATCATAATCGTCATCATATTCGTCGTAATAATCATCGTAATACCTGGAATCCGATCGCGTGCCGGACCGGGCAGAGCCTGCAATGGAAAAAATTACAGCAAACAGGATTCCCAAAACCACAAATACCACAAGGGTTACAACCACTACGATCACGGCCGTATTATTTTTCGTTTTTGATGGCTGGGCATATATATAGGCCGGATTGGTTCCCGGTCCGCCGGATACGCCGCCGGGGCCCTGCATTCCCTGCCTTAAAAGAGGCTGTCCTGACTGTGCCTCAAAGGGCTGAGGAGCCCGTTGAGCTCCATATCCGCAGCTTTGGCATACACCATTCTGCATAAGCGCTCCACAGCGTGGACAAAAATCAAAATCACGTCTCTCATTCATAATTCTCCTCCTGTCAGTTCATCCAGATTTTTTCCGTAAGCATCCATAAAATAATCTAAAAACCGCTCTGCCTCAGGAAGCTTCATCTGCCGGATATGCCGCAGCGTCTGCTCTTTCGCCCGGACAAATTCCAGATTGCCTGTCTGTTCCTCCTCCACACATTTGATGTAGGCAGACAGCTTATCTGCCGCTTTTACCAGCTTCCACAGGCAGGCATCCTCCTCCTGCTTTTCGAAAATGCCCCAATAGCTTTTCTGCATCTCCTCTGGCAGCATGCCAAGAAGGGTTTGGGATGCCTGTT
The DNA here is from genome assembly GCA_949740535.1 of uncultured Lachnospiraceae bacterium. Taxonomy (GTDB): domain Bacteria; phylum Bacillota; class Clostridia; order Lachnospirales; family Lachnospiraceae; genus Laedolimicola. The sequence continues at coordinate 9,916 of CATJHO010000122.1, read as the reverse complement.
TCTCTATGTTCTTATAAGTATTCTTAATTTCGGTATTGTAGTATTTAACCGGGGTGGGCATATCACCGGTAATAATCTCTGTGGCATCATGATAGAGGCCGAGGACTGCCGCTTTCCCCGGATCGAAAGACCTGCCAAAGCAGGTATTGCCTATGACTGCCAGAGCATGGGCTATCATAGATACCTCCAGGCTGTGTTCACTCAGATTCTCATTCCGGGAATTACGCATCAATGCCCAGCGGTCGATGTATTTCATCCGTGACATCATGGCAAAAAAACTATTCATGTTTCAATCCTCTTTTTTTCTTCACCTGAATCCGGCAGATATTGCTGGTAAGACAGGTACTGTATTTCTTGCAGTATTTTTGGTATTCTGCCCAGGAAAGGTAATATTCCTTTCCCCAGGAGGAAATCTGCAGATAGCCCTCTATGATGCCGGTCACCACCACAAAGTGGGCCTTCACCTCATGGGCAGGCAGATAGGCTCCATTTTCTCTGCGGTAAAGAGTAACCCTGCGCTTTCCAAAAAACAGGGGAAAATTGGGCCCGATGGCCAGAACGACCGGCATATCCTGCCTTAACATTTCTTCGATTCTGGGCAGAATCTTTCCCGGAAGAACACACCAGGAAGCCCGCAGATCCATGCGGTAGTGATGAAAATAACGGTTCATGGCTATAGGCAGAACAAATCCGGGGATTCCAAGGCCCGGAATAACCGAAAGATATCTCCGCCGTATTTTCATAAGGTAACGCTCATATCTTGGATAGGATAAATATCCATCCTCCCGCAGCATTCCATACAGCAGATCACTCTCGTAGGAAGTCTGGTGTAGTCCTAAGTACAACAGTACATCTGCCATTCCTACCACGCCGCAGCCATATTTCTGCATGATCCGGCTGGAAGACCAGGCCTGGTTTCCGCCAAAAGAATGCGCATCCTGTGTTTTTATGGAAAGATATGGATATCTCAGGCAGCAACGCTTTGTTTCCATATGAGTTCTCCTTTTATCCTGCTATAGGGAATAATTTCACTAGAGATTATAACACAAAAAAAGACGGATGTCATCATGCCGTCTCTTTTTATAAGAATTTTATAAAGCAGCATTTTAGACGGCGGAAAAGCAGACCTGAAAAAATGCCGTCTGTTACTTTTTAATGTGATGCCTGGCCCAATTCTGCCTGGGCCTGTTCCACCACTTCCTGAAAGCCTGCAGCCACAGCTTGGGAGGTAATCGTAGCCCCGCTTACCGCGTCTAAGTGGGTGCTCACCTCATCAATGTAAGCGTCGGAAAGCTCCTCAAAGACAGTCTCATTGTATTGAGTAATGGCTTTCTGGCCGATGGCCGGTGTCTCGGAATCGCCCTGAACCGTAAGAGAACGGATTTGTTCATCCTTCACCGTAAGAGAAATCACCACGTCTCCACCATAGCCGGGGTTGGAAGCCGTATAGGTTACTCCGCCGTCTTTGCCAGAGAGGGCCTCATAGATGGGATTGGACAGGGCTGTAACAAGGATCATCAATGCAACAATCGCAATAAGAGAGAGAATTCCTTTTTTGCTGGGTTCTGCCTGTAATGCCATGGGTTCCTCCTTGAAAGCAGTTCTTTTGTAAAAGTATGTCCGCCAGGAGGAATTTTCATGCATGAGAAGCCGTAAAGGATTATTTCGATACATGAAAAACAGAGGCGCCGGCCTGCAAAAGCCTGCCCATATAATAGAATCCTCTGCACTCCAAAAGCTGAACGCTTCGAATGCTTCCAACCAAAGAGGCATCTCCCGGAAAATGTACCAGAAGATTGCTGCCCATCCGGCCGGTCAGAAGGGAAGAATCATGTTTATTGACCTCTTCAATCAGGACTTCCTGTACCGTACCTGCAAAGCGTGCAGTCTGCCTCCTTGCATGTTCCTGTACCAGCATAAGCAGGCGGTCAAAACGGAATTTCACCACATCCTCAGGAACCTGCTGCTCCATAGATGCTGCCGGAGTGCCTGTCCGCTTGGAGTAGATAAAGGTATAAGCATTGTCATAGCGGACTCTTCGAACCACATCCAGTGTCTCCAGGAAATCTTCTTCTGTCTCTCCCGGAAAACCTACAATGATATCCGTTGTCAGGGAGATATCGGGAATCTCACGGCGGATCTTTTCAGCCAGCTCAAGATACTGCTCTTTGGTGTATCTGCGGTTCATCGCCTGTAAAATCCGCGTGCTTCCCGACTGAAGCGGCAGATGCAGATGACGGCAGATTTTCTTTGATTCTTTCATCACCTCTATCAGCTCGTCAGACAGATCCTTGGGATGAGAGGTCATAAAGCGTATCCGGGCAATTCCTTCTATCTGCTCCACCTGGCGGAGAAGTTCTGCAAAGGAAACAGGTTCTTTCAACGTCTTTCCATAAGAGTTGACATTCTGTCCCAGCAGCATAATTTCCGATACACCGTCATTGGCCAGCGTCTTAATTTCCTGCAGAATATCCTCTGGCTTCCGGCTTCTCTCCCGCCCCCGCACATAAGGAACGATGCAGTAGCTGCAGAAATTATTGCAGCCGAACATAATATTGACGCCGGATTTAAAAGGATATTTGCGCTCAACCGGCAGATCCTCCATAATTTCCTGCGTACCTTCCCAGACATCAATAACCGTCTTCCGGCTTTCCAGCGTCCGGGCCAGCAGTTCCGCAAACTGAAAGATATTGTGGGTGCCGAAAATCAGATCCACAAATTGATAGCTGTTTTTCAGTTTCTCCACCACCAAAGGCTCCTGCATCATACAGCCGCAGAGCGCGATCCGCATATGAGGCTTGGACTTTTTTTTATGCTTTAAAAGTCCCAGATGGCCGTAGACCTTAAGATTGGCATTTTCCCGCACGGTACAGGTGTTGTAGATAACAAAGTCTGCATCCTCATTTTCTGCCGGCAGATACCCTGCCTCCAGAAGAATTCCCGTAAGCTTTTCCGAATCGCGGGCATTCATCTGGCAGCCAAAAGTAGTGACAAAAAATGTCAGCGGACGGCCCAGGCTTTCTGCTTCCTTCCTAACCAGTTCCCGGCACCTGGCCATGAAATAATACTGTCTTTTTGGCCCTTCCAAAGGCGCTTTGGCAGTTAAGTCTATTTGCTCCCAATCAATTTCATTGTACATGTTTCTTGATCTTCTCCCTATTTGTCTGTCAGTACAGCTTCCTTTTGCATACCGTGAGCTGTACTGCTTTTTTATCAAATTCTCATATTAAATCAGATACCGGAAAGGCTGCAGAAGAAAACCGGCAACAGCAAACGCTGTCTGTTTCCAAAGAGGAATTTCCTTTACTTTCACATGCTCCGGCACATCATAGGTATCTGCATCCACTACCCTCCGGCTGTCTGCTTCCATGGCATCCATATGGCCTCTCAGCTCCTGATTCAATTCCCTGCTTTCGATAACCAGCATCAGCTCTGTGTCCAGATAAGAGCTTCGCAGATCCAGGTTGTAAGAGCCGATAATTGATAAGTCATCATCAATTAAGATACTTTTTCCATGATTGGAGGTTCCGCCGTCATACTCATATAAAGGAATTCCGATCTCTACAAGCATCCCCTTGTTTCGGAGGTAATCGCTGGAAGCAACAAAATTATCACCGTTTTCCACAGAATTCAGCAGAATTTTAATATCCGGAACCATCTGCTTAAGGCCGGTCAGGGCTTCACACATATAGGCATTGCAGACTACATAAGGAGATTGTATCACCACGCACTGCTGTGCCTGCTTCATAACCTGTATCAGCTGATAAAAGACAAGCGGCTCTTTGGCATAAATTCCCGTAGGGTTGGACAGCAGGCGGATACTTCCTGTTTCGTAAGTACGCTCCTCATAGGCGGGATATTCATCAAAAAGCCGGGGGTAATCTTTTGTAAGCTGTGTATAGCGTTCCTGAAGCATAAGAACCGCATCCTTTACCTTCTGCTTTCGGGCCAATGCTTCATCGTTATGGAAGGGGCTGCATACTTCCAGATTCCACACGCCTTCAAAGTAAGCCTCTAACTCCCGCAGGGAGCTTTCCTGGCTTCCAGGTTTTGTGTTGTAGACCAGAACCTCCCGATCCTGACTGACATGTTTATCTGTATAGGTTCCAATGAAATAGTCAAAGGTATTGCGGCCTCCCAGAATATAAGCCTCATCATCCACAATCACATATTTGTCGTGCATCCGGCCCTGGAGTTTCCACGGCAGCAACGGATTCAGTTTATTGTAGCTTCGGATTTCTACATTGGGATGGGAGGAAAGGGCATAAAACAGTTCCTGGCCCTCCATACGGATGGCCGTGCTGAAGCCGTCCACCAGAATCCGGATCTGCACGCCTGCATCTGCACGGTTTAAGAGCACAGACAAAATATCTTTTGTACTCTCTCCCGGACGTATGTCAAAAGAAACGAGCACAATCCGTTCCCTGGCATGGCTGAGAAGCCGTATCCGTTCCTCCCATGCGCTCTCGTTGGTTTCCAGAAGTGCTGTCCGGTCCACACCAGGGGTTCCCTGTTTCCAGCAGATCTCCTCCACTGCTTCCTCTGTCTGAGGGCTGATTTCGGGATACTGCCAGAAGGGCGCAGTTGTCCCGATAATCAGATAGGCCAGAAGGCAGGTTAAAAGGCAGGTGATTTTATGTTTTTTGATAAAATTACTTTTTTTCTGTGTTTTTTTCCACATCAAACTTTACGCCAGAATATCTAACTGTTTGTATGCTGCAATCCGCTCTTCCACCATCTCCCAGGAGATGTCAGAGCTTACGAATTCATAATCACTCCAAATCCGTGCAAGCTCCGCCTGAACCTGCGGAACCTCTTCCGGCTCTGCCGCGCCGTTACGTACATAATAATCCGGCATAATACCGCCCAGGATAATGCCTGTCTCCGGTTCCGGCGGCTCCTCATCATTGACAAGGGCACAGATCATACGCAGATGGCTGTCCAGATAAGCATCCATTTCCAGGTGAATCCCCATCAGTCCGTTCAGGTCAAATACCTGGAAGGGAGCGCCGCCGGGGACGCTGATTTCGCTTCCAAGCCCCCAGAAAGCCGGATTATCTCCCAGCTCATAGAAAGCGCTGCACAGATCCCGCAGGCCGTTAAATTCTTCTTGTGTGGGAGGCGTCTGAAAGGACTTAAGCACCAAGTCCACGGCCCAGTCCAGCTTTCCCAACACTTCGCAGTCAGGCAGTTTGGCCAGCTGGTTTCCAAGCTTTACGAGTCTTGCCAATGACAGAAGTCCCCAGATCCGGACTTTTTGATAGCGCAGACCCTCTGATTTCTCTTCTACCAGAGCAGGCAGATCGTTATATAAAAGAGATTCATCCTCCAGCTGTCCAATGCGATCGGAGCAATCGCCAGTAAGCTTTTCTCCTGCTTTTTCATAGATATCATCCTGGGCACTGTAGATAGTGTCTGCCCGATGCAGCCACAGGACTGCTTCATTCAGGTTTCCCTGTTCCATGGCATCCACACCCATCTGATAATAAGCTTTTACAAGTCCTGTCCAGTCCTGCTTCCGTTCACATTCTGCCAGGCGCTCTCTGGGGGAGCTCTCCTTTTTTCCAAATAAATTGAACATTGTGATCCATCTCCTTTTTCTCCCGTGATTCCCCTCTCCCGCCAGGCATATACGCGGCCGGGAGAGGTATCTTTTTAGATTATACGATAAGGAGGCAGTTATCACAAGATCTTTGGTAAAATTCTTTCACATCAGATCCCGCTGCTCCACGCGGCAGGTGGAGAGAACGGCAGAAATAAGCGAAATAACTGTTAACAGAATTGGAAAAACGGCATGATTGCGCAGAGTCAGATCGCCGATATTGGCCTGGGTCAGGACGGCCAGCAGGAATGCGGAAACAATCACTGCCTTTGAAGATTTCATGGCCATGCCGATAAACAGAGAGATAAAACTCATAGTTATTATCACCAGAGATTTTACAATCAGCTGTATATAAAAACCGGCATCTGTTATGTCAAAATCAATGATAAAAGAGGATGTCATAAAGGCAGATCCGGCCTGAATGCAGCCATAGATCAACAGTTTCGTCAAAATCAGCGCGGCAGCATTGAAAATCCAGACCGCCAGCATCTGAGAAATAAGAATCTTCTGCCGTTTAACAGGGTAGGAAAACATAATCTGCATGGTTTTGTTCTTGTAGGAGCTGACGATAAAGGAAGACAGCATGACACTGGCAAAAATCAAAAAAGCCATACTGGTCAGAAGTTCGATGGTGGAGGATATAACCTCCATACCAAAGGCTGCATCCGGCACACCTGTTTCCGGGTCATCTGCAATCCCCCAAAAATTCATAGCAAAAATAAACAAGCAGAGAATAAAGGCCAGCAGCAGGGCGTTTCTTATGGACCTGCCAATCTTGTTTTTCTTCCATTCCAATTTAATGAGCTTCAACATCTCTTAGCGCCTCCCCGGTTAATTTCAAAAAATAATCCTCCAGTGTTTCTGACCTTTTCCCAAGAGCAGTTACTGCCACATCTTTAAGCGCAAGCGCTTTTGACAGTTCCTGCGTAGAAATCCGGCTGTCGTAAATACGGAACTGCCCCTCAGATATAAGCTTGAAATTCGTAAGCCCCAGTTTTTCACTCAGCACATAAGCTGCCCGCTCCGGATTCTCCACGGAAAGTTCTATATAAGCAAAGCTTTTGTCTTCAATTTCTTTCATGGTGATTTCGTCCTGCATCTGTCCATGATGAATGATACCGATGGTATCTGCAATGCATTCAATCTCGGAGAGAATATGGGTGGAAATCATAACCGTGATTCCGTATTCCTCACTCAAAGCTTTCAAAAGCTCCCGGATCTGTTTCATACCAGCCGGATCGAGGCCGTTAGAAGGCTCGTCCAGAATAAGCAGTTCCGGTTTGGTAAGAATGGCCCTGGCAATTCCCAGACGCTCTTTCATTCCCAGAGAATAGGTTTTCACCGGCTTTGCTCCTGCCTCGGTAAGGGAAAGCAGCTCCAATGCCCTCTCGATGCTCCCATGCTGATAATATCCCATGTATTCTGTGTGCAGCTTAAGATTCTGATATCCGGTCAGATGCTCATAAAAGGCAGGGAATTCAATGATACTCCCCATTCGTTTCAAAACCTCATAGGATTTTGGGGTAAGCATTTCCCCGAAAATCTCAATGGACCCTTCTGTAGGTTTCCAGAGATTGGTGAGCATTTTCATTACGGTAGTTTTACCGGCTCCGTTCGGTCCCAGGAAACCGTAGATTCTGCCTTTTTTGATGTGCAGATTCACATCTCTCACAAGCGTTTTTCCGCCAATGGTTTTTGTAAGATGATTTGTCTGTAAAATATAGGACATATTCTTCCTCCTCCCATCCCCTTGTCTGCTGGGGATAGTTCCATTGTAACGGTCCGGTTTTTCAAAACTCTTGAATAAATCTTACGATTTTCTTTCGTTTTATGAATTCGGGATCTATTCAGGGGACATACCCTCTCTTGACAAGGGCATACACGGTCAAGAAAGAGTAAATTTTGTATTCTGCAGCGCTGCTTTCAATCGGCAGAATAACATGACTGAGGCGTGGATGCCTTTTTACATTTCATCCGCTTTAATTTGACTGTAAACGTGGTTCTTATATGGGGAATGCTTTCCAGTGTAAGTTCTCCACCCAGCTGCTCTGCCAGATTTCTGGAAATGGTCAGTCCCAGACCATTTCCCTGTATATTGCGGTTTCTGGAGTCCTCCATGGTGAAAAGACGATCAAAGACATGCCTGGCAGAAGCCCTGTCAATTCCAGCCCCCTTATCTGCCACATCCAAATATACCTGGTTTTCCTCTGCTTTCAGAAAGATACCGATATAGTTTCCATCTCTTCCATAGCGGATGACATTGGATATCAGATTGCGGAGAATGCGCTGCAGAGCTTCCTGATTTCCCTGAATATAAACTGCTTCCTCTGGCAGTTCAATTTCCACCTGAAAGGCTTCTTTTGACAGCAGTTCATAAAATTCCAGAATACTTTCCCGGCAGATTTCGCAGATATCCAGACGGGAAAGTTTCAGATCCGTGTCTCCTGCTTCTAGTTTAGCCAGTGTGAAGAACTGATTGACTAATTCCATAAGCTCCCTGGCTTTCTGCTCTGTTTTTTCCTGCATTTTAGGGGAAACCTCATCGTTTATCCGCATAATCTCCAGGTATCCCAGAATAACGGTCAGGGGTGTTTTCATATCATGGGAAATATTAGAGAGCATTTTTCTGGAAGCCGCCTCAAAACGGCGGTAATTTACCTTCTGCTTGTGCTGCTCTTCCAGCATACGGTTTATCTGGGCCGCCAATTCCATAAGCGCCCGGTTTTCAGTAAAAACCATAATCCGTTCATCACTGTCCGTATCCAGAATTTCAGCTAGTTTTATATGAATGCTCTTTAAACTCTTTTGGACGCCTGTCCGAAACGCCATTTGCTGGTAAAGGATTACTCCAAGAAGAAACACAATGATCAGACCCAGAAAAAACAGAACAGCTGAATGGTTCATAGCACATCCCCCAATTTATAACCGATTCCCCAGACCGTAAGCACATATCTGGGATTGCGCGGATCATCCTCGATTTTGCTGCGCAGCCTGCTGATGTGCACATTTACTGCATTTTCATCTCCCATATATGCATCATTCCATATGAGGGAGTAAATCTGCTCTTTGGTATACACCTTTTGTGGATTCTTGAGCAGCAGTTTTAAAATCTCAAATTCCTTTGCGGTCAGTTCGATGGATTGTCCATTCTTTGTAAGGCTGTAGTCGGTCAGGTTCATCGTTAAACTGCCGGCTGTAAGAAGGGCCGGCAAAGCTTCCGCCGGCTTAGCATACTGTGTGGTCCTGCGCAGATTTGCTTTAATCCGGGCCAGGACCTCCACAACAGAAAAAGGCTTTGTAATGTAGTCATCTGCCCCCAGGCCAAGGCCCAGAGTTTTATCTCCTTCTGTGTCCTTTGCAGACAGGATAATAATCGGAACAACACTGTCCGTCCGGATATGCTGCATTACATTCATACCACTGATCCGGGGAATCATCAGATCCAGCAGAACAAGGTGAAACGTCCCGGAATCAAAGAGACTGCAGGCCTCCTGTCCGTCAAAGGCACAGACTATCTCATAATTCTCCGTTGTCAGATAGTTTTTCAGCATTTCGCTGATTGCAGGATCATCCTCCACCAGGAGGATTCTATATGGGTTCATAAGCAGCTCCTTCTTTGAATATTATGGAAATTTACCCTGTCAGCCGTTCATAGGCCCGCTCAATATATTCGCTTCTTTCTGCCGCAACTTTAAACGCCTCCTTTTCTTCCGCATTGAAAAAATGAGCCCAGTTCAAAAGCTCCGTCTCCGGATATTCCCTCTTCCCAAGCTTTGGCAGTTCCAGAATATGTACCTCCAGCTTATCTGTATACATCCGGCGCCGGTTATCCTCCCAGAGTTGAAAACATGAATAAAATTCGTCATCCTCCTCAAAAAGCACAAAGTCCAGGATTCCTGCATGAATACAGATGCTGACAGCAGTATCTCTGCCTTTATTATAAAAGATTTCCCTGCCTGATACAATATCTTTCTTTCCCTGTAACACTGATTGTTATCTCATGAATTTTTCTGGCGGAACTGCCTGAAAACTTCTTAGAATCCTTTGATAAAACCAATATACACGAACTATCATCACTGCACAAATAAACTTTTTCTAAACTTTTCCAACAGCCGGAGAAAGCCGACGTACAACAGAAAGGAGCCAAAAACCTATGGGTTTCTGACTCCTTTATCAGCGGTTTTTGATTTTCGCTTTATTATGTACCCTTTATTCTGATTTGTCAACTGCTTTTATAAAACCTATTCCCTGGCAAGGGTAAACTGCTCCACCAGCTGCTTTAAGCCAATGGCTTCTGCGGAAAGCTCCTGGCTG
>CATJHO010000121.1 GCA_949740535.1 uncultured Lachnospiraceae bacterium | reverse complement strand
GATAGTGCGTTCCTGTATCATGTGCCTGCTTGCAGCTTCTGTTGTAAGCGCTGGATATATGGCGGTTACCTACCTGGATACGGCAGAGCGGATAGAGGACTATGAGCAGAGGGATGCGCCTTATTATGTGTCAAACGGGGAATATCTTCCTTCAGATATTGTCTACAGTGAGGATGCCTTCCATCCATTGGAACCCATTGCAGCAGACATAGAAATCGATTACTTTGAGAAGGATTATAACAGGGTCATTATGAACTGCCGGAATCTGCTTGACGGAGAAAATGTAGTCCGGGTTCCCATTCTTTTGTATCGTGGATATCGGGCTTATGATACAGCGACAGGAGAGAATTTTTCTATGCTGCGTTCGGAGGATGGGACTACTGGAATTGTGCTTCCAGGGGGATATCAGGGTCAGATATGTATGGAGTTTGAAAAATCTTACCTCTGGCTTATGGGGGAATTTTTGAGTCTGGCCGCAATTCTATTTTTGTATTTGAATAAAAGGAATCTGCTTAAGAGAATAAAGCAGAGGATAAAGATTCAAAAAACAGATAGTGAAAAAATTTGAGCTTAAATGAAATGGATGAATGATTCTATGCTGCCCTCAGTGAATAAGACAGGTGTCCCTTTGTCCGCTGAGGGCAGCATCAGTTTATGTATAAGATATGCAGCTGCTGTTTAGGGGAGCGGATCCTGCAATTCCTGTAAAGCCATAAAAGGCGTTCCATTTGGAAGGCCATAGGCTTCCTGACAATAGTTCTGTATCATTTCATTATTGGAATCCAGATTAATAAAATAGTCATATCCCAGGCTGACAGCGGTCTCTATGGCTGCCGCCAGCTCTTCTTCGCTGGATGTAATATGAACGTCGATTGTGGGCGAATACAGAAGATACTTAGCAAGGTGGTATGTATACCAGGAATCATCTGCCGGAATATAGATAAGACAGGCAGGGGAAGAAACCATGGGGTAGGTGTCCATAATACGTTCAAGTTCTGCCCGTGTGGAGTTTTCCGGAAAACGCTTGAGGATGTCAAGGCTTCCACCCATTCTGTGAAATAACAGGAGAAGCAGAAGAACAAGAACCCCTGCAGGAATTGGTTTCTGTTCCATGAGCCAATTGAGAACACGGAATATGCAAAGGAAAAAGCACCAGATAATGATTGAGCGGTAATAACGGTCATATCCGGCCATAACCACTGCCTCTCCTGCAGGCATGGAGAAAAAGTACATACCAAGATTCCCCAGCTGGTAGGCAGTAAAGACAGCTGTTATGCAGAGCGCTGTTTTTCCCCAAGGACGCAGGCTCTGTTTCCACAGGATAGACAAAACTGACACCAGAAGGAGAATCAGCAGAAGACAGAGAAAGCCGCGCCCAGACACAACTTTTCCTATAAAGGCATTTAGAATCTGTGAGAGGACACCGCTGCTGGATTTGTCTTGAATATTGGAGGCATAGGCATCGAAGGACATGCTGTGCAGAGCAGTCATGCCGGAGGGGAAGACATATTCCACATGTTTTTTCCACAGAAGCAGAACAAAGAGCGGCAGGAGTACCAGACTGCCCCAGGACAGCTTTTCTTTTATGTCTGCAGTTTTCCGATTGCGAGTCCAAAAGCACATAATCTTGAGGACCATTAAGGCCCAGAAGAAAATACCAGAATTTTTGATCAGTATGACAGAAACAGCCAGAGGAAGGGAGAGAAGCGTAATCTTTTTTTCCTGTGACAGCTCTTCTTCCAGTAAAAGAAAGCCGGCGGCTCCGGTTAAGGGCAGGAGGGCGTCTACCAGAAGCTCTGTAGGCCAGTTGTTGTAGCTTAAGAGGAAGGAAGAGGCGCCTAAAACAAGGAGTATGCCTGCAATTTTCTGCTTTTCTGCCTGTCTGCCTGATTGGATGCGCAGGGAAGTAAACAAGGGCAGAATCATGCTTAAGCTTAACATGGTCTGGGCAGACATGCGGCAGCCCTCAGAAGAGGTTGAAACGATTTTGCTCACATAATATATGAATACAGAGCTTCCCAGGGGGTAAGACTGAAACAGAATGATTTCATCCTGAAAATTGGGGAAGCGGTCGGTGAGAAGCATTTGCTTTACGACCAGTGCCCAGTGGGAGAAGTTGTCATAGGAGCTGAACACCTGCCCTTTAAACAGAAAGAAGAAGTAGAGGCAGGAAACTACATAAAATATATATCCAGGGCATAGAAAATCCCGGTAAAACTTACGGTTTTTCCAGGAAAAAAGCGCCAGAATAATACCGCCAAGAAAAAGACACAGAACAGTAAGCGGCAGCAGGTTTAAAAGTCCTCCAAGAAAAAGGATACAAATCTGCCCAGCAAAGACGACAGCTGGTAGAAATTCTATTTTCACATGGACACGCTGATGGAGAAGCGTCAGATATCCAAAGGTTGAAAGGACAAAAAGCAGAACACGGACGCCAAGTATGAGAGTATTCATTGAGAGTTCCTCCTGTTGTATTTCGAGCTGTACGGAAAGATAAAGTGCCGCTGTACATAATAATTAAATAAATACAAAATGCTGTCCACAGCCAGTTTGACTATGGTATCGGGGATCGGAAGAAAGGAAAAAAAAGTCACCAGTCCTGCCGAACAGAGCATTGTGAAAATACAAAGAAGATAATATTTCCAAAAGGATGATTTTGCGCTGGTGCTGTCTTTAAAAACAATCTTCCGATTACAGAAATAATTGAACAGGGAAGAACACACCCTGGCAATAACTGTTGCCTCCAGAATCTTTAAAGGCCCAGATGCGAGAAACTGTCCTGCAACGAAAAAAATCAACAGATCCAAGAGGGCCGAGCATACAGATGAGAGGAAGTATTTAAAAAAATTCCCCCAAAGAATTTGATAGATACGGAAGGAATCTATAATCGGCCGGAAATGCGATTCAGAATTATTATTCAGATATACCGTTTCGATTTCCAAAATTTGAAAAGGGATTTTCTGCAAAGCAGCATCGGTAAGCATATTCATTTCATATTCAAACCGCTCCCCCTTCAGTTGGCTGAATGGTTTCAACAGCTCATAGGGAATTCCCCGCAGGCCGGTCTGGGTGTCCATGACAGATTCCTTATAAAGCAGCCGGAATAAGATGGAAGTCAGCCGGTTGCCAAAGCGGCTGCGCCAGGGAATATTTTCTTTCTCAAAATTCCGGCACCCAAGAAAAAGGCATGGGAGACTGCTCTTAGCTTCCTGCATACATGTATCTAAGCGCAGAAGATCCCTAGAAAGGTGCTGGCCGTCAGAATCGGCGGTAATAACACCTTTTCCCTTCCAGGCCTCCTGTTCCAGAATATAGGAAAAAGCGTCCTTTAGGGAGCGGCCTTTCCCTTTGTTTACACGATGCACGAGAACCTGGCATTCCTTGCGGCAGCGCAGCTGTTCAAAAATCGGCTTTTGTTCTTCATGGCTTCCGTCGTCCACAATTACAAGAGATTCTGCGCCGAGCTCGATCAGCTCATCCACATAAGCCAGCAGGGTTTCTGCCGGATTCAATGCAGGAATTACAATTACACTATTCATATATATGCTCCATGAGTTTCTGATGTATCCGAAAGCCTGTCGGCAGCTTCACAGAAGGAAACGCATCAGTTAATAAATAACAGACAGATGCACGGTTTTTAATCCATACCAATTGGCCAGGGCTTTATTCCGCCAGTGTTCCGGATCGGTGCTGATATCCTCCATATCCAAGAGGCCGGCCCGCACGGTGTAGTTTGGAATCCAGACCTCGTCTACTCCTTCCATGGTGAGAAGGGCGATGCGGTACAGGGTTTCCCGGTGGTAAGCCTGAGGGTAACCGTCCCACAGGTCGCAGACGGCTGATTTTGTAGTGATAGAACCTCTGTCTGTGCAGTAAATGGCAAACATCAGGAAAAATCCAAAACCGAAAGCAAACCATTTCCGCTTTTTATGAAAGAGCCGGCTTAAACTTTGAATGGCAGAAGAAAGATGCTCCGGGGCCAGGGATTCAAGATTTTGGCGCAGCCATCCGATCCAGTAAAAAAGATTTAAAATAAGGAGGAGGTAAAAAGCCTGCATAATAATATTTACAGTTCGTCCAAAGATTACAGAAAGTCCTAATGCATAAGTAATAGGAGCAAACATGGAAGATAAAATACAGTAGGAAAAAAATGTAAAGATTCCTGGAAACCGAAATTTGATTTTTAAATGGGAAACGGCTTTCCATGCCACTGGAATAAGAAAGAGTATCGCGGCAAAGACATAGATGCTGGTCCACTCTGCAAAATGTTCCAGGCCATAGCGGAAGGCATAGTAAATGGCCTTTGCAGGCGGAAATCCGCGATGCAGATCATCAGTGCGGACAACATTTCCAGGAGAGATCATGTTAATTGTAAAAGCAATTATATTGACAATATATGCAGGAAGCATAATAAAAAGTTCCTGCCGTTTCTTGAAAATAAGCAGTGTCAAAAAAGCTCCGGTTAAGAGGACAATAGTGGAAAGAGCTGTTACAAAATTTGCTCCGCCGCAGCAGACTGCCAGCGGCAGAGAGCCAATGATATAAAGATAAAAAAACTTTGATCTGCGTGCAGCCATAAGCAGTGCAGAGAAAAGAAGTATCATACAGGAATACATAAATTCATAATGCACAGCACCGCAGTACCAGAAAAATGCTTCTGAAGGTGTATCCAGAAGCTGAATGCTTAGCAACAGCAGGATACAAGTTGTGATTCTGCTGTAAAGCTTTGGGATATGCAGATATTTTACCAGCAGAATATGAAGAAATGCGCTGGTCGACAAAATTAACATAAAAAGCATAATAAAGGGGGTCAGGCCGTAAAGCCGTTCACTGATAACAGCAGGCTGAAGAGCCATAAAAAATGCAGAGGCATAAGGCCCCTGATAAGAGTGCCATTCTGTCTGGGCAGTTACGACAGCGGCTTTCAGTACGGCCAGCAGAGAACCTGTTTCTTCCCAGGCATAATGCGCATACATGCCATAATTGTAATCATCCCCTACAGGATGTGAAAAAAATCCCATATATAAAATGGGAAGGATGGAAATAATCAAGATAAAAAGCAGGATATAGTATGATTTTTCATAAAAAGACAGCTGGTTAAATTTCTGCATCTGTTTGTTCATTATTCTCTTCCTTTTATCATATGAAAAGTATATTTTTAAGGATTTTGGACTAAATTCACTATATCGAATCAAATACGATTTGTCAAACAAATTGTGCCATGTGGTTTGACAGAGGCATCTTTTAGTTGCCCTGCCTTCCATTTAATGCTATAATACCCAAAAAGCCAATATTTTGGAGGAAATTACAAAAATGAGAACCTATCTGGTCACAGGCGGAG
>CATJHO010000120.1 GCA_949740535.1 uncultured Lachnospiraceae bacterium | reverse complement strand
CTTTGCGGATACGGATCATAATGCACATCCGGAGACATACGGGGAATGTCTGACCAAGAATCCGGCCACTACATTTAAATATTTTAACGGAGACGAAGATACTCCCAGAGGAATGCGGCAGTATTTGTACAATATTTCCTATGGGCAGCTTCGGGTGGAGAATATTTTTCCTCAGTACGACCCGGTAAACAATACGATTACACCTTATATCCTTTCGGGGAAGGCTTCGGATTATGTGAATAATGAGTCCGGTATGGTTACGGAGATTCTGCAGAAGCTGGAGGCATCCGGGCAGATTCAGGACAATATGAATCTCCATCTGGGCGGTGAGAGCGCTGACGGAAAATATTTTTTAGACAATCTGAATATTGTATTGGGCGGCTCCAGTGCCGATGTGTTTGTTAATCATCAGAACAGCTATTTTGGCAATATGCAGATAGCAGGCTGCCAGGTGCAGAAGTATACCATCACCAAGGAGAAGGAAATATATCTCGGACATGACGAGTCAGGCGTGATTATCCATGAGTTTTTACATACGCTGGGATATCCTGATATGTATCGGAAGGGAGAAGGAGTGCCCGTCGGAACCTGGGATATTATGGCCAATGTGAGTTACCGTCTGCAGTATCCGCTGGCTTATCTGCGCTCCGCTTATACACACTGGTTTGAGATTCCGGCCGTAACGGAATCCCAGACAGGACTTTCCCTGTATGCGGCGGGCAAAACGACGGATGAGACAAAGGATCAGCAGGCGCTGATTTTAAAGACGGACTATTCGGATAAAGAGTTTTTTGTGGTAGAGTACCGCAAGAAGGCGGAAAATTATGAGGGCAGTCAGCACTTTAACGGATATGAGACAAACATTCCCGGATCAGGTCTGCTTGTATACAGGGTTAATACGAGCCAGTCAAGCAATTATACGGGAACTTCGGATCTGGTATATCTGTTCCGTCCGGGCGACAGCTACGGGGCTGACGGAAGAGAGCTCGGCAAAGGGGATCCGTTCAAAGCCCATCTGTCTGAGAATGATGGAAGAACCAGCTATGGAAGCAGTAATTTTGAGGATTCTCTTTCCGAGGGCGCAATTACTTATTCCGACGGAACCAACAGCGGTATTGTTATCAGCAATGTGGGGAATACGAACGGGGACCAGATTACCTTTGATATCACCTTCCATGAAAAAGATGAAGCCATGCTGTGGAAGACTGTGGCTGCCGAGAAGGAAGGAGAGTATACGTCTGCGGCGGCCTCCTGTATGGACAGGGAAGGAAACTTTTATTTTATTCTTGAAAAGGGGAACAGCAGTTATCTGTATCAGTGCAGGGACGGTGCGTTTGCCAGACTTGGAACGGTGCCGGCCGGAAGCGCGCATAAGCTGGCATGGTTTAACGGACAGCTCTATGCGGCTTATCTGAAGGACCAATATATAAAGCTGGCCAGGTGGAACGGCACTGCCTGGCAGGAGCTGTATACTTCGCCTTATCGGGCAAATGAATTCAGTATGACTTCCGATACAAAGGGAGTCTACTTGGCGTATGCAAATCAGGACGGAACACGTGTATATGCGGCAGGTTATACGGCGGCAGGCGCGGCAAATCTGGGCAGCCAGGCTGCCGTAAGCACCGGTTATGCCGCCAATGCCTCTATTGCGGCGGAAAATGGCACTATCGTGGTTATGTACCGGGAGGCCTTTAACGGCAATCGGATCTGCGTGAAGCAGTACAACAGTGCAGCAAAAACATGGAGTGATGTGGGAAGCCAGGATTTTACTGCCAACAGCGGAATTATAAGAATCCGCGGCGGTAAGGTTTACTTGATGAAAAACGGGAGCCGCTTTGGCGAGAACAAATCTTATTTGTATGTATATGATTTGAGAAACGGCGGAAACTGGCAGCAGGTGGGGAGTAATCCCTATGCGGATGCCAGCATTGCGGAGATGGATCTCTGTTTTGCCGGCGGGGAGCCCTATGTGGTTTATATGTCCGGATCACAGTCGCGGGTGACGGAGGTAAAGCGTCTTCAGGACGGCGCATGGACCAATCTGGGCGAGAGTGTGGCCAGAGAGGCAGTCAGCGGGCTTGCAGCTTATTCTTTTGACGGGCAGATCTATGTGGCTTATCTGAATACGGCGAGTAAACGGGCGGCTTTGAAGAGTCATGCTTCGGAGAGTACCGGGGTGGATGATCAGCTCTGGGAGCTGTTCCCGGATGCCGTTGATTACGGGACTATCGAGGTAGAGAATCCTTTCCATCAGCTGGTGGAGCGGTTCAAGGAGGGAATGGCTGAGGGCGGCATTGCGGCTTTTGGTGAGAAGCAGTATACGGATTCTTTTGGAAGCCAGATTGAGGACCCGCTGGCCAAAGAGCTTTATGATATTATGGTGGAGCGTTATGCCAAAGGGCGCCTGACCGGAAACCAGCAGGCAGCTCTGACCCATTTGATTTCTTTCCCGGCACAGATTTCGGGAGGGAGTCTGGTAGAGGATAAGAATTATACAGCGGCCAGAGAGAAGCTGGTGAATTGCTTTAATCTTGCTTTTGGAGCTTTTTATCTGGATTATCCGTCCGTATTCTGGATGAACCGGATGGGATTATCCTATGGGATCAGCTATAACTATGCTGCAAAAAGAGCTTATATCACAAATATTGTATTTATGCCGGGGGAGGAGTACTATGAGGGAGCTTCCGGACAGGTTGGAGCTTTTGATGCGGCTGTAAAAGAAGTAAAAGAAACAATCATTGCTCAAATGACAGAGGCAGGGGCAAATCCGAACAACCGCTATGAGCAGGTAAAAGCGATTCATAAGTATCTCTGTGACAAGCTTACATACGATCACGCAGCAGGAAACGATTTGTATGGGGAGGGCTATGGCTATGCCCATACGTCTTCCACGGCGTTTCTTGGATATAAAGGGGAGTATAAGGTAGTCTGTGAGGGCTATGCCAAGGCCTTCAAGGTGTTGTGTGAGCAGTGGGATATTCCCTGTACGCTGGTGATCGGCCAGGGCGGTGAGCCGGGAAATCAGGGACCTCATATGTGGAATTATGTG